>NZ_RQYL01000002.1 GCF_003860125.1 Fretibacterium sp. OH1220_COT-178
ATTCCTCATGCCTCCATTATCCAAGAGGCTCCTGTCCTGAGGGGGGGACATTCTCTCGGTCCCGCTAAGGGATGACATTATCACAGTCCGGCGACAGGAAAATTTCGTTTTGTTGACAGACCTCCAAATGCAGCTATAATAACGAGGTTCGAGCAAGCGCGGAGAAGTGGCCGAGTGGTCGAAGGCGGTTGACTCGAAATCAACTGAGCGGCTTGCCGCTCCGTGAGTTCGAATCTCACCTTCTCCGCCATTTTTATTTCCGCAGAAATCTGATCAAGCCAAAAACCCCGCTCACGAGCGGGGTTTTTGCTTTTCTTCTTGTCTGGTGATATCTACCGGAATATCCCTGAATCAAATCGACTACCGTATAACAAATTGTCCTTCCAGAAAGTGGGGGTTGATGGCTTTCCCCGCATCCTGAGCGAGGACGGCATCAAGAACCTTCACATGCCCCATCAGGGTGTCCACCTCAACCTCCACAGCACACGCATTGAAGGTGTAGGTCTAATACGGAGCCCCTGCTCCGTCTCCTCCTCCATTTGCGTCGTCTGACCGACATACTCGCCATGAACTCGGATGGCGTTCTCATCCGCGTACCTTGCGGTCAGCTTCTTGAGCCCGATGCATTTTTCGGGAAAAACTTGATAAAGACGGCGGCATCCGCAACCGTCAGCCCCGCCGTGGAATTGAGCCCCAGCTCAATTTTCGCCTTCTCGCACCCGATCCTCACGGCGTTACCTGTATTGTAGGTCTGGCGCGTGGCCACAGCCGTCCCGGAATCGGGCATGCGGGACGTGTCCTCGTTCACCAGGACAAAATGCCTGACATCCGCCTGGAGAACCTCCGCGCCGATTTGAGTAATGACTGTTCGGACTCCCCGCCACCTCCGTCACACCGGTGAAAATCACAATACGTCCGTCCGGAAGCAATTTGACCTTGGCCCGGAATATATCGCAGAACCCGTTGCCATACCTGGTCCCATGAAGCTTCATTCCCAGACCAACCTCATGTTTTTTCGTTTCCCTCCTCCCCTTGCACGGACATGTTTTCAGACGCCCCTAAAAATGGACATGGCCAACCCCTCCGTCAAGATCTCAACCTACCCATCCGTTTTTCCTCAGACACATTCTCGGAATAGAGCTTAATCCGCGTCCAACAGGGCAACGGCACGTACAGGTGATCCCGACCCTGCGCGGATTTTGAGGGGCAACCCAAAATAGAGAAAACGCCTGTTGAGAACTTTGTCCAGATTGCAGAGGTTCTCTGTGTTTGTCATGTTGTAGCGGCCGCAGACCAGATGTCCCGAGAAGTCCAGATCGTCGGGATGATCGATGGCCGGGGCATCTACGCCCACGTTGACAACACCTTTTTCGGCAAGCCATCGTGCTCCGTCGTAACTGAGCCCCGTATAGACGGTTTGCCATTTTTCGGTTCCGAAGTTCGCGTCGAAATGTCCCGTGTACAGAAGCACAATATCCCCCTTTCGCAGCTCTTGACCAGAATCTTTCACGGCTCTTTCCAGATCTGAGGCCTCAATGTAGCGACTGGGAGGGACGAAACTGACGTCGATGCAGATTGCACTGCCCCAGAAATAATTCAGCGACATCTCGTCTATCGTCTCTCCCTTAGGTTCGAATTCCCATATCGCATCTGTGTGTGTTCCGCAGTGCTCGCTGATTAACAAATTTCTGGCGGAAAATCCCAGAGTTTTGCTTCCCGTCTTCCGCATGTTCTCCTCGTGGGTCATGTTTGTCATGATGAAGGTGTTTTGATGCATCGGAAACACGGACATTCCCTGAAAAATCTCCTGAGAAAGATCGATCAAACGCAAAGCCATAGCGTCCCCCTTACGTCCTTGGACCCCAAATATATTGTGGTGATTATTGACTAGCCTCTTATTTTCTTGCAACGTCCTTATTGCCATGTATCAAAACGACGCGTGCCTCAGCCTCGGAGTCCGGAACATAGCTTCCTGACAAGACGACATGCATCCTTTGGGTTCGGACGGATATCTGCTGTCCTATACAGTCACTGGACTGTTGTGAGAAGCTCTTTCAAGGTAACAACATCTCCGATGACATAGTCAATGTTCTTCAAAAAAGCCTCATGCAGTTCAATGCTGGTGCCTGCAACACCATCCGAGATGACAACTGGCTGAATATCACGCTGAATGGCGTCGAGAGCGGTGGCGTATACACAGACATTGGTGGCGACCCCCGTGATGATTAAGACTTTTCTGTTGAACGAGCGCATCAAGAGCTCCAAATCTGTCAGATAATAGCCGCTGTAACGCCTTTTAAGGATGACAAATTCGTCCTCTGCGGGGGTGAGAGCTGAAATGATTTCTACCCCCTCGGTTCCCTCCAGGCAATGTTCCGGTTCGTTTCTGATCAACTCCAGTCCGAAATCAACTCGTTGTTTACGGTGCATCTCCTGAGTGAAGAAAACGGGGATGTCACAGTCTTTGGCCCACTTTCTCAATATTTCAATGTTGCCAACTATCTCAGCTCCACCCGGGCATTCTATTGGAGCACCCTTAGCAATAAAATCATTTTGCATATCTATGATGATCACTGCGCAATCTTCTCTGCGAATACCAACGAGATTGTTGATAGACATTGCCTGATGACTCCTTTCTGAGACCGATGGCGGCAGCCATCAAATGGAAGTCTGTCGCGCTTGTATTTCTCAGCTAAATTGCAAATCCAAGTGTTATAAAAAGTGAGGGCTGAAAACAAGTATTAAAAAATTATCGTGAGCGACCGAACTAAGACGCCTGCCACCATACCCAAAAATGGGTCTGTTGTCGCGGTTATTATCGCTGTAATACTGGATATGATGGGGGCAACGGCAAGGCCTTCTTTGATATTTGCAGGAAAAACTACGACGGCTCCGAGAACCAGCAGGAACCCCGCTATTGTTTCACTGGCGACAAAACCAGCTACTTTGGGCAGTAGTCTTGCAAACAAGATTACGGCCATGATCATCATCATGACGACTCCGGCGACTTGAGGGTCAGGCGCAACGGCAGTTCCTGATATGATCGCCTCTACCGGGCCTCCTCCCCAAAAAGCACTGATCGCGTCACCGACTCCAGAATACAGAGTAACGTAGTCCACGTTAGTGGCTTTATTGGCTAATTTACCGGTGATGCTGGCATATGCAATATTGCCGCCTATCTGCAGTGTGACGAGGGCCAAAACACTGCGGATGATATTGAAATTGCAGCTCGGCTTGAGGGGAATCAGCTTTTCATTTTCTAAATTGCTGGTATTTTTTATCGAAGCATTGCCCTTTTGCATCAGTAACGAGACAAGAGAGCTGACGAAGACGCTTGTGACTATGGTATAAACCAGGTTTTCGCTCATAAAATACACGACAAATGCCGTCAGTATGGAGACGCCTCCGACCCACACGTTCTGTCTTGTCATGTCTACCCCCACTTTTGCAAGGGTAATGCCGACGCCGGCCATCATTCCGTTTAAAATTGCTGGACCGATAAAGTCAATGGTGGGCTGAAGCAATCCTATTCCACCTATGAGAGCCATTGCGATTCCGGTATAAAAGACGATGTTCAGACGTTCTTCCCTGTTTTTTCCCATGCTTCCTGCCAAGACAATGGATTCGGCCTGAAAGGAGATCGGGGCGACTTGAGCGAAAAATAGCATCCCCACAATGCCCGCCAAAAAGGCCAAGGCTGTTGGAAAAGCGGCAAAACCAAATGAGAGCGCCAATAATCCCTGGGGTAGGCCGTTGACGACTACAGCAATGGCGGCCAAAAAATCCTCAAAACTCATCTTGCCTCCTCCTTACCTCTTGTTGTGTCGTTTGGGGATACCTAGAAACATCAAGGCATAGTGGAACGCTGTCACTAAAAAACAGCTTAAAGCTGGCTTTGGAAGTGAAATTTTTAAATTTGATAATTTTTCATTCGTTCTCTGCCGACACGAGAACTCAAGTTTGTGTCGGCGGAGAACGAATTTGCCACCAAAAGGTTTTCCTCAGTGGCAAAAAATGAAGCTGTTGCTCTCGAGAGTACGGGGTTGTAACCGATCACATGCCTACAGGGGCGCCAGGACCGAGAGGCAGATTAAGTACATAAAAACCTATCAAAAGGAGTATCCAGGAGATTAAAAAGACGATGGCGTAAGGGATCATTATCGAAATGACGGTTCCCAGTCCGGCCCTTTTATCGTAGCGCTGCGCGCATATGATGATAAAGGGCATGAATGGCTCCAAGGGAGAAATACAGTTCGTGACCGAGTCCGCAACCCGGAATGCCGCTTGAGTCAGGAAGGGAGAAAAGCCCAGCTTCATGAACATCGGCACGAAGATCGGAGCCAGTATCGCCCATTTTGCCGAAGCGCTGCCGATCAGGAAATTGATGAGGCTCACCAGGATGATGAAGGCTACGATGAGAGGAACACCGATGAAGCCGCTACTTTGCAGATAATCGGCCCCCTCGACGGCCAGGAACAGTCCCAAATTAGTGTATGCAAAGAACTCGACGAATTGGGCGGCGAAGAAGCACAAGACGATGAATCCGGCAAAACCCTTCATGGATTCGGACATGTGTTTTACGACATCGTCCGAGTTCCTGATCGTCTTCGCCGTAATGCCGTAGGCCAGAGCCACAAGAACAAACCAGAAGAACAGGATTGCGATCATTGACGAAAGAAGAGGAGAGGGTACGATTGTCCCAAGCTTCGGATCTCTCAGGATCCCCCCGGGAGGTACGACCAGGGAGGCTATGGCGATAAAGTAAAGCAGGGTTGCAATTCCTGCGTTCCTCAATCCCTTGCGCTCGAGATCCGTAACCTCCATAAGTGCAGAATCCTCCTCCGTCAAGGGATCCCCATCATTGCTTACATAGGTTCCCAGGCGAGGTTCCACGATTTTTTCGGTCACGAACACACCCAGGGTAGACAGGAGCAGCGTGGCCAGAAACATGAAGAACCAGTTGACGGCGGGATGCACTGTAAAGCTGGCGTTCAGAATCTGCGCCGCTTTTTCGGTGATGCCCGCGCAGAGGACATCGGTCGGAGTGATCAGCAGGTTTGCGCTCAATCCTGCCGCAACTCCGGCAAACCCCGCTGCGATTCCAGCCAGTGGATGTCGTTTTAAGGCTTTGAAGACCAGGCCTCCCAAGGGTGGGATGACGACAAAGGTGGCACTTCCCGCAATATTCCCCATAACTCCGGAGAAGATGACGATAAACGTAACCAAGGTCTTGGGCGCACCAACAATGGCTTTTCTCAAAAGGGCCCGAAGCAGCCCCGTCTCCTCGGCCAGTCCCAGGCCGATCATCATGACGAGAACCATGCCGAGAGGAGGGAACCGGGTGAAGTTGCTGACCAAGTTCTTCAGTATCCATCGGAAGCCGTCAGGGGTTGCCAGACTCTTCAACACCTCTTCCTTGCCGGTTCCAGGATGGAGAAACTTGATGCCGGCAGTAAAATTGGAAATGACCACCACCGTCAGAGCCAAGATCAGGAAGATATAGACGGGGTGAGGCAATTTGTTCCCCAGAACCTCGATTGCACCGAGAATGCCCTTTGGCTTGCGAGGAGACTTCAAATCTACCATTTAGCAGCCCTCCAGATAAAATCAGGTTTTATTCGTTCTTTGAATTTGCCCGTCCCGACCAAAATTCGATTCGGCTTCGAAGGATTGCCTGCCGCCTGTCCTGCTAATGGAACTCGCGGCATCCTTGCGTTAGAGACTTCCGTTAGAGACTTCAAAGACATCAGACACGCATTGCTTTGAACTCGTTTTGAACCTTTTCCCTCAGTGTAGCGTCGGTCAGGTAGTGTAATCCCGTCAACGCCATGGCTTTGGCCCCTACGATCATTCCCTCGTAGCCATCCGGCGAGTTGCTGGCCTCTCTGAACTCATTCGTATGCCCAACAAGACTCTCTGACCCTATCTTAATGTAGGGGGCCAGAGTTGGGCAGACGTGACTGACATTGCCCACATCCCAGCTATAGTTTGCCGCCTCCTTCTGGATGGAGGAGATCCCAAGGCAATTCAGTGCTTCCTTGAAGGCCAGGCCGAGATGATGATTGGGCAACAAGTCTTCATAAATTCTGTTTCTCAGGGATGTCTCAACGGTACAGCCCGTGGCGAGGGCCCCGGCCTGGATACAATCCCCGATCCTCTCCAAGACGGTGTGCAGCGTGTTTCTGTCCGAGGCCCTCACAGACATGCTCAAGACGCATCTCTCCGGAATCGTATTCTGCATCTTGCTGCTCTCCTGAATGACAGGGTTGACAATGGCTCGCGGAGGCATGTGCTGCCGATAGGCGTTAATGTTATTGATGGTCAGAACGCCTGCGCTCAGAGCGTTGATGCCCTCATGAGGAGAACCTCCGGCATGGGCGGCCTTTCCCGTGAACACGCACTCCAGAACGGTTGCGGCAGCCAGCTCTCGTTCGATAATCGTTCGGTTTTCGGCATGACACATCATCGCGATATCGGCGTTGTCGAAGGCACCCTGCTCCAACATCGTGATTTTGCCGCCGGCATTGGGAACCACTCCTTCTTCGGCCGGAGTCCCCAAAACCATCACCGCCCCTCCTGTCCTTTCCAGCACCTCTGCCAAAGCAAGTGCGCTGCCTACAGCAGCGACGGAAAAGAGATTGTGCCCACACGCATGCCCTTGGTCACCCAGAGAATCGTACTCCGCCAGCAAGGCGATGCAAGGACCTTGACGGGATGAGCGCAATTGCGCGACGAAAGCGGTATCCATCCCGCAGGCTTTACGTGTAACGTTGAATCCGTTCTCCTCCAAGGTGTCGACCAAAATTTCACACGCTTTGTATTCCTTGTATCCTATCTCCGGGTTCTCCCATATGAACTTTGATAGGCCTACAAGTTTTTCACGCCGTTTCTCCACCGAATCAACTACGATGCGACCAAGTTCACAGTCTTTCAAATCCACAATTTTTATCCTCCTCCACACAGGTTTATGCCGGACAGCAAATGCAGACTGCAATTTATAAATGTTTAATTCAAAATATTCCAACCTTAAATTTTCCTATATCTTACCTAAGCTGCCCAAATGGAGCAACTTCTTTTCGAATCGAGCCTGTACATCCTTAGTACAGGGGCATTCCCCGACGGTGGCAGTGAAGGCAAAAATTTTAAGAAATGTGCTGCAAGGGGGTTCAGAGCGAAATACGTGCTTCTTTACATCTCCTCGCAGAACCTAAAGGCCGCAAGTGGATTGAAGATTACATAGGCCATGCCTTGCAGAAAACGCAGTCCGATAAAAGAGCGGCCGCCATACCAAGCTTTGCTCCCCGTTAGTCGATGGGGGGCAGGATCCGAAAATTCTCGACGTCAACTAACCCCTTATCCGTTATTTTCCATTTCGGGCTGGTGGAAAGCGCCAAAAAGGACAGATGCATGAAGGGCTCATGAAGCGCGCAGTTAAGCTGTGTCCGAGCGGTCTCCGAAAGACGCCTGATGCTTTCGGCCATCTCGGCACCCGACTGCTCGTCCGAGATGAGCCCCCCGACGGGCAGACGCAAACTGTCGAGAATCCTCCCCCGGTTGGCCAAGGCGATGCCGCCCCCCATTTCAATCACCCGATTGACCGCTGTCACCATATCCTCAAGGGAGCCCCCCGCCACGATGATGTTGTGCGTGTCGTGCGCCACGCTCTCCGCTATGGCCCCCTGCTTCATCCCGAAGCCTCGGACAAAGGCCTTGCCGATGTTGCCGTTGCGCCCGTAACGCTCGATACAGGCGATATACAGCACGTCGTTCTTCGGATCGCAGGAGACGAGCCCGCCCGAGACGGGCAGGGAAACTTTCAGGGTATCCGTCAAATTCTGATCCGGAATGGCGACGATGCAGTTTCCCGTGGCCTGGGCGGCGTCGCTGCGGATCTCGAGGTCGGACCTCGAGAGAGGGGCCCTGCGGACGGAGTTCTTGACGTTATCGGGATAGACGTAGGGCGGAAGATCAACGAGCAGTTTTCCCTTGTGTGCGGTTAGTTTCCCCTCGATGAAGACGGCCTCGACCGTCATCTCGAAAAGATCGTCCAGGACGACGACATCGGCCAGCTTGCCGGGAGCCAGAGCA
Organism: Fretibacterium sp. OH1220_COT-178; assembly: GCF_003860125.1. Taxonomy (NCBI): domain Bacteria; kingdom Thermotogati; phylum Synergistota; class Synergistia; order Synergistales; family Aminobacteriaceae; genus Fretibacterium; species Fretibacterium sp. OH1220_COT-178. The sequence goes on from NZ_RQYL01000002.1 coordinate 8,089, forward strand.
CCGCGGTCCTCGAAGCGGAAGTAGGAGGCCGGATTGATCGTCACCATCTGTATAGCCTCAATCGGGTCCACACCCTGCCGGATGGTGCGCCTCACGATCTCATTCATATGCCCCAGATTACGGAGATCGTCGGCCACCATGTCGTCTGTCGCCAGGATACACCGGCGGGAGTCCAGGCCTTCCTCCGTCACTGCCCGGATGCACTCGGCCATATTCTTCTGCGTAGACCCCTCACGCATGAACACAAATACCCCCTGGCGCAATTTTTCCACACATTCCGCCTTGGTCGTCGTCTCGTGACAGGAGGTTCGGCCGCCGGTCACAAGGATGTGCGCGGCCAGCTCCGCCCCGAAGAGCTCCGGCGCGTTGCCGTCCACCGTTCCGTTCCGGTCCATGGCGTAGCTGCTGGATGCCATAAGATCGGTGATGATCTCCGGAGTATTGCGATAGACGTGCTTGGCGTTTGAAAATCCCTGCATCTCTCCAATGCCAATGATTTTGGGGTAATCCAGAAGAGCCTCGACGTCCTTCGAGGACACGTCGACCCCGGACGTCTCCAAGGCGGGACAGTCGGGGACAAGGCACGGGACCACCAAATAGACGTGGTTCGGCACTGTGCCCGCCTCGTCCGCCATGGCCTTCATCCCCGCAGGCCCCAGGGCGTTGCCGATCTCGTGTGGGTCTGCAACGAGAGTCGTCGTCCCAGAGGGGATCGAAAGCCGGGAGAACTCCGTGATTGTCAGCATACTGCTCTCAAAGTGCATATGGGAATCGATGAAGCCGGGGGACAGGTAGCGGCCTTCCACGTTGACGGAAACCGTCTCCGGACCGACCAATTGACTGCAATCTCCGACCATGAGGATGTAACGCCCCTTGACAGCTACATCTCCGACATAAGTCTCGCGGGTCAGTGTATTGACAATAGTTCCGCCTACCAGAACCAGATCGGCATACCGGTCCTCGGACATCAGGACATCGACCATGGCGCGGTACTCCATGGTTCTCTTCAGAGATTCGATCCTGCTCAAGAACATCTTCCTCCTCTAAAAATCACCGAAAAGCCGGGAGCGTCAGCTGCCGTTCATGTCGAGGCTGTCCACGATACCGACGATGGCTGCATCAATGGAAGCCGAAGTGTTGCACACCGCATTTCGTGAGGCCGCCCCCGAGACACAGAGGACGAGCTCACCCACTCCGGCCCCCACCGTATCGACAGCGATTCGGGTATCACCGTAGGATTTGAGGTTCTTCTCCAGAAAACGCACGATCAGCAGCTTATGTCCGACGAGCGTATCGTTTTTTTTCGTCGACACCACCGTGCCGACCACCTTAGCTATCTGCATGGCGAGGCACTCCCTCCCCGGAACAAACGATCAGCTCTATGCCCATCCTTTCAGCCGTTTCTCTTGCAACATCCGTCACGATTGTGCCGTAGGGCAGGCGCCATTCTCCTCCTGGTGCGTGTTCCCGGACGTCCTTTCCCGTAACGACAAACCGCCGTTCCGGGACGGGAACAACGTCTTCCGCCGCTACAGGGGCAGAAGCACGGCGGAGTTGCTTTCTGAATCGCTCCAAGAGTACGGTGACGTAATTCCCCTGCTCTATGCCGTAAACGCCAAGCCGGTCGATGCTTTCCGCATAGCCTTCATAAAGGGCCCTCAATGCCTCGTTTCCGGTCGGGGGGGCCGCCAGGCCCGAAAGATCGGCGTAGATGTCGATCCCCCGCCACAGTCCCTCCAGAAATACTTGAGACCCCATATCATCCTGGAGCCCCAGGCAAATTTTTGCGGCGCTCCCGCGGTTGAGGACAGCTACGATACAGTCCACTCCGTCAAGAAAGGAATCCGGCATATCCTCTGACGCACTGTAGAATCGGCATTTTGCCGCCAGACCTCGAGAAGCCCGTATTTCCGGGGACGCGACGACATCCAGGCAACAGCCGAAGCGATACAAAACTGAAAGCTCCGCGAGAACCTGCCGTCCTGTCCTTACGGAGGCGGCCAGTACGACCACAACCCGATACTTTTCCTGCCTTTCGCTGCGGAGGGGAGAGGAAGGCGACGTTGTACTGTCGTACCCGCTTATCAGATCGGGAATGCTCATCACTCCAGGAACCGACGGCACAGTCTCCGCCCTCCCTTCCCCCCATCAAAAAACCCTCTTGGCCGAAACATTCCCTCACACGTCAATTCTCCGCCTGACGACCAGCCAAGATAACGCGCTCCACCTCCGCGTGCGGGCGCGGGATGACGTGGACGGAGTGCAGCTCGCCCACGGCCTTCGCAGCGGCCGCGCCGGCGTCCACCGCCGCCTTGACCGCACCGACGTCGCCGCGCACCATCACCGTAACCAGCCCAAAGCCGATCTTCTCGTAACCGGCGATCGTCACGCTCGCCGCCTTCACCATCGCGTCCGCGGCCTCGATAGCCCCAACAAGTCCCTTCGTCTCAATCAATCCCAGAGCTTCCGCCATCTTGCGTTCCTCCTCAGAGAAATATAGGTGAACCTGTCTTGAAAAATCGCTTCCCTACCCCTGGAAACGAGCCCAAAGCCGCTTCAATTCCGCATCGGGCCTTGCGATCACCCGGGCGGAGAACACGGTTCCCACATCCTTTGCTGCGGCCGACGCGGCGTCGACGGCGGCCTGAACCGCTGCGACCTCCCCCTCGACACGGAGCGTCAGGCTGATCGCCTTGCCCACACCAATCACCTTCTCGCTGCCCAGGAAGGTCACATCCGCCGCCTTGAGCGCCGCGTCCAAGGCGGTCATGGCCGCCGTAAGTCCTAGCACCTCGATCAAGCCCAGAGCACCGTTCATTGCCGGCCCTGCCCTTCCAGGCGACTAGCCAGGTCATTCAGATCGATCAGATCGATCGTTTTTTCCCCGCCCAAAGGGATTTTGCGGTTCGGACACCGCAGATTTCGCTCCTCCGGTTTTTCGGAGGGGGCGGGAATCTTGATCTCCCGCGCACCGCCAAAGGGCGGAGTCAGGTTTCGGCCTTCCGGGGAGCGGCGCACCGCCGCTTTTTCTGGAGGCTCCCCGGTTCTCCCGCCCCTTGCCAGGCGTCGGAGACGCTCCTCCTCGCTCCTGTTGAGATTGCAGAACGAGACTTCTTCCTCCGTGGAGGACGCCGAAGCACCCCCTGCCCGACGGGCGAGCTCCTTCATGACCTGTATCACCAATTCATTAGCCATCAGCACTCACGCTCCTCCGCCGTCATAAAAGTTCCCGAACCTCGGCGGCCGGGCGCGGGATGACGTGGACGGCAACGACCTCGGCAATCTTGCCCGCTGCTGCTGCGCCGCTCTCCACCGCCGCCTTTACGGCGGCCACGTCCCCTTCAACGACCGCGGCGACGATCCCGGAGCCGACGTAGTTTAAGGAGGCGAGCACGACATCCGCCGTCTTCGCCATGACGTCCGCCGCCTCCAGCGCCCCCACGAGACTGCGGGTCTCAACGCTCCCCAAGGCTCGCTGCCCTCTCATCCGCAACACTCCCTATCGGCGGCGGTCCACGCCGTCGGAAAAGTATCGGTCTATCGAGGACTTGACCTTATCGAATCCCGGAATGACGGCCGCCTCGTAAAGGGCAGCCTTATCCCCCAGGGGTTTGGTCGCGTCCAGCCCCATCTTGTCCGAGACGCCCCGCTCCATGTGAGAGGCCTCCAGCGGCGAGCCGAGGGCCCCCGATACCACGACCAGGTCCCGCGAGGCCTGAAAACGGGACGCCACGGCCGCCTCCACCTCCGCCATATTGTAGATATTCACGTCGTCGTCGACCACAACGACGTGCTTGATATCCTTATACGCTCCAAGCGTGCCCAGGATGGTGCTCTTCCCGTCCCCCTCGGCACGTTTCCTGATGGAGATCACCGCATGCAGCCGACAGCCTCCCCCGAGAGTCAGGTTGACGTCTCGAACATCCACCGTATGAGCAAGTGCGGCGAAAATTTCTGCCTCCTTGATCATCCCATAGGCCAAATGCTCCTCCTTGCAGGGAAAGGCATGCTGAAAAATGGGGGCATTCCGGTGGGTCACCGCGGAGACCTCCATCACCGGGGCGGGAGCGACGGTGCTGTAATAGCCCATCAGCTCGGCGAAAGGCCCCTCGGGCTCCGCCCTCCCCGGCTCGATCTTGCCCTCAAGGACTATCTCCGCCCAAGCGGGCACCTCCAGATCGACCGTTCGGCACCGCACCAGTTCCAGGGGTTCGCCGCGCAGCGTGCTGTCTACCTCGTACTTGTCCAGCCCATATTTTCCGGACCCTATCTGGGAAGCCAGCAGAAAAGGTGCGTCGTATCCAAGGACGACGGCGCATTCAAGAGGTCTGCCCCTTTCGGCACAACGTCGGATCTCGCCCAACAGGTGAGGAGAGGCCCCCGACACCAGGATATAGAGCTTGTTCCCCCCCAGCACCTGAATGCGTCTTACCGCCATCTGAATCTTTCCGGTCTCGGTGTCCCGGACCACAAACGCACTGGCACAAAGGTAAGGGGCCGCGTCCCTCTCGTTGGAGGTGGGGACGGGCAACATCTTGAGAAGATCGATCCCGGTCGTGACGACGTTTTCCTGAACCGGCCCACGCTCCAGCAACCTGGGTTTTGAGGGCAATGATATAGCTTCCATCAGCTTGAACAGCCGTTTCTCCGTTGTTGTACCCAGCAAATCCAAAATGATCGAACGGTTCCCATAAACGGCCCCCACTACAGGTAGGTCCGATCCCTTGACGTTTCGAAACAAGATGGGTTGCTCGTTATTGAAGGCGCTGAGCACAGCGCCGAGCTCGAAGCGAGGATCGACCGGAACAGCACATTCCCGCAAGCGGTCCTGAGCCTTCAGGCGTTCCAACACGGCGCGCAACATCTGTCTCCCCATGAAAACCCTCCGGTTTTTCCGTTCGTTCATTGTCTCTGGACGCCATGCCAGCGCCGGATCAGGTTATGCTCGATGCCCAGTGCGTCCAGAATTCGACCGGAGAAGTCGGTGATCATCTCCGCGATGCTTCCAGGACCATGGTAGAAACCCGGAGACGCCGGCATCACCACGGCACCACTATGGGTAGCCCTGAGCATGTTCTCCAGGTGAACGGCACTCAGTGGAGACTCTCGGGTCACCAGCACCAGCGACCGACGCTCTTTCAGGGTCACGTCAGCCGCACGTGTGAGCAGCCCCTCCGAAAATCCCTGCGCGATCGAGGCGAGTGTCTTCATGGAACAGGGCACAACTACCATGCCGAAAGTCCTGAAAGAACCACCCGATATGGGAGCAGCAAGGTCGTCGTTCTCATAAAAACGGTCGGCATAATCCCTCAATTCCTCCAGAGAGACCCCGCACTCATGATCCATCACGTAAGCCCCCATCCTGGAGACCACGACATGGGATTCGCACCCCAGAATGCGGAGCTGACGCAGCAACGCGAGAGCATAAACCGCGCCACTCCCCCCGGATATTCCAACCACAACCCTCAGATGATCTTTCATGAGCCCCTAATTTCCCCTCGCATTGAAGCCCCCGTAGTTTCCGGCTATGAAGGTAGGATGACAAATAAGATGTAAGACGGTCAAGAGTTATTTACAAAATCCTGCACGAAAATACGCATTGCGCATTGTAACCACCAAGAACGGAAAGGCTCCGTTTCCGGTTACTGTCCAGAAAATCATAGCTCATCGAACAGGAGGCATTACGCTCTTCAACTTACAAGAAAATTCGAACATGCCGTAGCCATATGTGATGACTGCGATGAATCTCCTCCTGTCGCTAAGGAGTCAAATTCGCACGTTTGTGGGTGTTCGTTTTGCGATGTTATTTCACGGGCTTTTTTCTCCTCCCGGCTTACCTAGATTGCGAACAACCCTGTTATAAAAAACAACATAACATACACTTAATCATTCAAGACAATTTGATAGTCATATTGATTTAAATCAACACGCTCCTAAGTGTATCACCAACCTACTCTCTCGAAGATACCTTATGATAACACTGTCGATTTTCTTAGAGCCGTCTTCCATAGACCAATTGAGGAAGAAAGAGCGAAATAGACGGTACATAGGTGATGATGATAAGAGCAATAACGCTAATAATTACAAACGGCATAACCCCCTTAATGATAGTAACCATTGTATTGTTGGTAATAGGTTGAGCCACAAACAGGTTCATACCAAAAGGAGGAGTAAACATCCCTATGGCGGCATTGGCAACCATGATCACGCCATAGTGGATCGGGCTGATCCCCAAGCCAATAGCAAGCGGATATAAAAGCGGTGCCATGATAACAATGGCGGAGGAGCCATCGATAAACATGCCGGCAACCAATAAAATAACATTCGTGAGCAATAAAAACGTCACTTTTGTCACACTGGCGTGAATCAAACATTTGCTAAGGGCTTGAGGAACCTGCCCTACGGTCAGAATCCAGCCAAAGGCAGAAGCCGCGGCTAGGAGCATCATGACCTGTGCCGTGGTTTCGGCGGAATCAATACAGGTTTTGACGAGTTTTTTCAAGTCCATTTCTTTGTATACAAACATGGAAACAAGGATGGCATAGACAGCTGAAACACCGGAAGCTTCCGTGGGGGTAAAGATGCCTCCGTAGATACCTCCCATAATGATAATAGGAATGCCTAAAGCCCATGCAGCCTCTTTGGTAGCCTTGACACGCTCCTTCCATGACGTTTTCTGGTCTTGATAAATTCCTTTTTTATGAGCGTACCAAACAGAATATAACAGGTAGAGTAGGCCATAGAGGAGGCCTGCTCCGACCCCAGCCATAAATAGAGCTCCAACGGAGGCGCCGGTGACGGCGCCATAGATGATCGCACTGATGCTAGGAGGGATGAGCAAAGCTACCGAACCTGAAGAAGTGATAAGCCCCGTGGTAAAACCGTTATCATAACCGCTTTTCAGCAGAGCGGGATACATTAAACCACCAATGGCCACTACTGTGGCAGGGGAGGAACCGGATACAGCACCGAAGAACATACATGCAGCTTCGGTAGAGAGAGCTAGTCCCCCTTTCAAATGCCCTACCCAAACTTGGACCCAAATCAAAATACGATTGGCGATACCACCGTTTTTCATAACATTGGCGCCTAAGATAAAGAAAGGTACCGATATTAGAGAAAACTTGTCGATGCCGCCAAGCATGCGTTGGACGATAGCCATCAAATTCATATTAGAAAACAAACCAAAAGACGATAAAGACGAGAAACTGAGAGCGACAAAAACTGGTGCTGCAAAAAACAGCATTAAAAAAAGAAGAAGAAATAACGCGGCTATCAAGGTGACACCCCCTTCCTAATTGACCCGCGATAAATCTATTTCGTCCATAGCCTGGGGTTCTACCGGATCCGCAGTATTTGTAAGAGCTCGTATTCCAGCGATAACAAACTGAATGGCAGAAAGCGAAAAGCCAAGAGGCATGGCAAAATAAACGATAGACATTGGCATAAGCAAAGCGGGACTCTTTTGGCCAGTACTGCTGACAAGCATAAACATTTTCCAGCTATAAAAAACACAGAAAAACATGGAAATAGCTGAAATAAATTGTCCCGAGGCCAGAATGATTTTTTTGCCCCGCATGGGCATCATCTGTGCGAAAATATCAATCCCTACATGGGAACCTCTACGGGCGCAAATGCTACTACCGATAAAAGTCACCCAAATGAGAGCGTAACGTATAGCCTCCTCTGCCCATGTGGTAGAACTACGAAAAACATAGCGCAGGAACACGTTCACAAACAGCAACAACGTGGACCCCAGCAGAAGCAACCCTGTCAGGTACTCCTCAAAGTTGGACAAAAGCCTGTCTATTTTCTTCCACACTTTGACGGCCCCTCCTTAAGCTACGCATTTGGCAGATGAAAAGCGGCTGGCTATCTCTATGTCAGGGACTTGAAGAGCGACACTACGTTTAATGACGATATTTTGTTGCTGTTTCAAGAGCTAAATCTAACAACTCGTCACCAAACATACTTCGATATTTATCATACAAAGGTTGAACGGCATCAATCCAAGGCTTTTTTTCTTCTTCGTCCAAATAGATAACTTTGGTTCCAAAATCTATGATATTTTTTAAATATTTTTTATTTGCTTCTTCCATCTGCCCTTTATGGTATTGGGCACCATCCAGACCTGCTTGCCAAACAATCTTTTGCAGGTCCTCAGGCAAGCTGTCAAACCAGATCTTGCTGTAACTGAGGAAATACGAGAGATAAGCGTGTTGGAGCTGAATCATATATTTCTGTACTTCAAAAAATTTCATATCGTGAATGGAAATGATGGGATTTTCATGGCCATCCACAACCTTTTGTTGCAGGGAATTGTAAACTTCAGAAAAATCGATAGGGACAGGATTAGCTCCCCAGGCGGAAAACGTATCCATTACAATGGGAGCTTCCATAGAGCGCATTTTTAAGCCTTTCATGTCCTTTGGATGGCGCATTTCCTTATCTGCAGTGAGAAAATGCCAACCTTCAGCAAAATACTGCACTCCGTAGATCCCTATGCTTGGGAGCCCGGCTTTGGCCAATTCTCCTACCTTGCCTTCCAGCATAGCCCAAAGGGCTTCTTCGTTTGGAAAAAGGTAGGGCATGTCAAATATGTTCATTTTCGGATCAAATCCACTAAATTTTGTAGTGGGCACCAAAACAGCTTCGATAGCGCCCATTTGCATGGCTTCTATCATCTCGCGGTTGTTACCTAATTGCTGGGCCGGATAGATCTCGACTACAATACGACCATTGGATTTCGTTTCGATTTCTTTTTTGATCCACTCGGCTGATTTCTGGTAGGGGGAGCTTACCATGTGATCGTGGGCAAATTTCATCACATATTTTGCAGGAGAGGCATTGCTACAGCCGACAAAAAACAAACTTGCTACGAGCGCGAGAAGCAGACGCGATTTCGTACGGTTCATTTTCCTTCCTCCTTTTCGTTGTTGCTTCGGATTTTGTCTAACTTGAGCACACAAATTCCGTAAAAATTTTAATTTTATATATAATTTATTTCAATTAAATAATTTGCTTGGAATGGTAGATTTTTATTTGCTACATTTCCTCTTCCAGCATCAGCATGTTATGCTCCAACAGCTGATGCTCCTGAAAGTCCAGCAGATGCAGATAGTGATCGGCACACCGGAGCAGGACCTTGGTGGGGAAGACCCCGCTCATCTGGACACCCTTCACGGAGACACCAAAATAGGCTGCTTCGGAACGGATCAGCTCCACCACACGGTAGAGCGGCGTGCTGTCCGTGTCGAACATGTTCATGGAGACCGCCGCCTCCTCGTATCCATCCGGGGTGAAGGCCACCGCCCGGATGGTGCTGAACCCGCCCGAGGGGCCGCGGACCATCTTGGCAATCTTCTTGGCGATCTCCAAGTCGGTCGTGTTCAGAATCACGTTGACGGCCACCAGGTTCCGCTCCCCGGCGCTCACGATCGTGGCGCCGCTCTTCTCGGAGAGTAGCCCCTTGCCTAGGTCGGGCGCTCGTGCCTCGAGGAGCGCGGGGTTGTCCTGATTCTCCTCCAGGAGCTTTTTCAGCCCCTCGTACTGGCCCTGGCGGATGAAGGAGATCTCACGCCGCTCCTCGGACCGCGCGTTGACGCCGGCGAAGTAGATCGGTACGCCGTACTTTTCCCACAGCTCCTGCCCGATGCGGAAGGCCAGGTCCTTGACTTCGTCCAGGCCAATGTTGCGCAGTGGGAAAAGCGGGATGGTGTCCTGAGCGCCGATACGGGGGTGCTTGCCCTTCTGTTTTCGCATATCGATAAGCTCGTAGGCCCTGCCGGCCAGTGCCACCAAAGCCTTTGCCAACGGTTCGGGTTCGCCGATGAGCTCGACGGGAGTACGGTCGAAATCCGCGTCCGGGTAGCAGTCGATGAGACGGACACCGGGAATGCCCCGAACCGATTCGACGATGGCGTCCACGACCGCACGGTCGCGTCCGGCACTGACGTTGGGAGCGGAATGCACATATTGCTTGCTGGCCATCTTTTTCTCCTTCCGAATGACTTCAAGATTGGTTTTACGAAAATTCCCTCGCTCACCCCAACCCCTGCACCTGCGAGGAAAAACACGAACTACCTTTTACCGTCAAATGCGGTTACCCGGGAATCGTCTCGATGTACTTTCTGAGAATCCTCGCCGACTCGAGCACCGACCTGATGGAGACGTACTCATCGGCCTGATGGAAGAAACGTTCCTCTCCGGGCCCGATAACCACAAAGGGGACCCCTAATTTGGGGACAAACACGGAGGCATCCGTGAAGTAGGAAATTCCGGTCATTTCCCACGGGAGACCCAGATCCTTGAAAATGTGTGCAAAACGGCGCACCAGGGGTGCGTCCTCATCCATTCCCAAAGCCTGGCGATCCAAATAAGGAACGATCTCCAAAACAAGAGGTGGGTTCTTCTGCATCTGGACTCGGGCGAGCTCGTGAATTTGTTCCATGAGCCCCACGTGCGCGATTCCCGGAGAGGTTCTTATATCGAAGGTCGCCTCCGCCCTGTCGGGGACGACATTGGAACTGATGGAACCATGCAGCCCCGTTATGACGCAGGTAGACAACCCGAGAAGCGGGTATCGTCCTCTTTTGCGGAGCATGATGGATATGGAACGGGCCAAAGCCGATATCTGCTCTACAGCATTGACGCCCTGATCCGGCCGGGAGGCATGAGCGCTCAGTCCCCTGGCTTTCACCGAAAGGCCCAAGGCCCCCTTACCAGCCAACCCTATTCGACCGTTAGTGGGTTTGACGATGACCATCTCCATCACTCGGTCAAGCTTACCGCTGTTGCACAAGGCCTGAGCCCCCATCCCTCCATACTCCTCATCGGCGGTAAAACAAAAATGGACGTCCATCGACGGCTCAAACCCCTTTTGCAGGAGCTCAAGCGCCACCAGAACGATGCTGGTCACCCCACCCTTCATATCCGCAGCACCGCGCCCATAGAGGCAGTCTCCATCGCAAAAGGCGGAGAAGGGGGCATGGGTCCACGACTCCTCGGAGTCCACATTGACGGTATCCAGGTGCCCAGCCACGGCGACGGCCCGACTGCGGTCCCGCCCCGGCAAGGTGAGCATCATGGAGGCTCTGTTGGCCCCATGATCGATGATTGTGATATCGGAGGTGAGACCGCCCAACAGCTCTTTCAGAAAGAGGACGGCATCCTTCTCATCTCCTGCAGGCTGAGGGGTACGGATACGGATCAGCTGCCCCAGAATCTCTCTGGCGCATTGCTCGGGCTCAAACAATCTAGTCTCCTCCCTTAAGACTGACATCTAAGGTCTCGAAGAAAAGACTGACCGTGTTCCATATTAAGAGAGGTAAAGGATAAAAGCACTGACTCGATCCATAAAATAATCGAGATATTTTTGTTTTTTTTGACAAAAAGTCAAGAAAAATTAAAGTCCTTGGCGAGACAGTTTTTACGTTCCAATGAGCTCCAGAAAAGCACGGGATGAAACGGGATCAAGGGGAGCAAAAAATCACGTTTTCTGATTTTTGCTCAGGACCCTATGAATGCGCAACGCAAGGGAAAGGTTAAAGCGACGTTCTCCATCGTGCGCGGAGAGATCCAGAATTTCATGAATCCGCTTCAGACGATAACGCAGGGTATTGTAGTGCAAAGAAAGGATTTTTGCGGCCCGCCCCAGATCTCCACCGCACTCCTCTACACAGAGTAACGTGTGGATAAGTTCCTCTCCATCCCTGGATTCCCTCAGCAAAGGCCCAAGGGTCTCCCGGCAAAATTCCCGGGCCGGCTCCATGTCCGCCAATATGGCAATCATGCGAGATCCTCCAAGTTGTTCCCAAAAGACAAAGTCTTGCGGGGAAAGTCCACTTCGGAGAATCATCTGAGCCTGGTAGGCCTCCTGATAACTTTGATGGGCCTCAATGAGCTTTGCATGCCATCTCCCGGCCGAGGCAAAAAATTTTGTCCCGTAGCGGTCTCCGGCATCGTAGAGGGCGTCTTCCAGGACCTCCCTCAAAGCGTTTCTGAAGTCCCGGAGACATGCCTCCCGTCCCCGCACTTCCGGAAGGGGAAGGGACAGCAAAACGATGAGGGAATCCGGAAGACGAGCATAAATGGACTTGGGGAAGAAAGCCAGAACCCGGGACTGGATCAGATTAAAGCTGCCCAACAAGGCTTCATCCGACACTGATCCGCTAGCCTTGTCCACGTTGGACGAAACGATGAGGCATACGATGCCCCCGTCCAGTCTCCAATGGAAGGCCCGGGCACGGTTTCGAATTTCCTCCTCGTGGAAAATCCGACCATAGATGAGGTCCTGCACAAGCTCATTACGATAGCGGGTCTTCAAGCGACTCTCTGCCAGCCGCTGTCCGTAGAAAAGCCGCAGGACCGACAGGCAGTCCCCCAAACGGCCCTGAGGGGCTCCCGAAAGGCCATTCGGACAATCCAGTACCAGGCGACCGATGACATTTCCAGAGACATCGACTTCGTACGATGTGTAGATTCGAACGATCTCTCGGAGGGGAAAAGAGAGCATTCGTTCCTCGAAGGCAGGGTCCCCGCAGCAAATGACTTTTCCCGTATCCAACTCTCGCCAAGCGACACCGACGGAGAGTTCGTTTCGAATCTCCTCAAGGATTTCAGGAAGCCCTTCATCACCCAGCAGAAGTGGGACAAAGTCGGAAAGTGAGCGTCTCATAGGGCTTTAAGGGAACACAGCTCCGCACGGATCGGGACAGGCCACACACCGCCCGCCTCCGGCATCAGCAAAAAACCGAAGCCCCATACAGAGCAGGGCTCCAAGGACAAACGCACAACTCATGGTTCAGGACTCCTTTTTACTCAGGAGATCGAGAGAGAGAGAGAGGGGAGGACGGCAGTTTTCTACAAACTCAACATTTGCAATTCTCTCTCTGCGTTATCGTGGGCTCATACACCGAAAAGGGAGGGGGAAATCACTTTCAGATAGAATTGGTCCCTCAGGACCGCACCCAACAGAACTTCCGTCCTCCAAGACATCCGATCTCGACTTCGAGGCCGTAAATCGCAGACAGCAGCTCGCCGTCGATCACATCGGCCGACGGGCCCCATACGGCCAGCCACCCTTTTCGCAGAACCGCCATGGTTCGTCCCACACCAAGCGCATGGTCAGGAAAATGTGTCGTCATGATAGTCCCCGTCCCTTGATCTTTCAAGCTTACTACCAAGCAATCGTTACTCAGTGATAATTGTAGCTCAACTAAATCTTCGCCTCGCACAATGAAGCGTGATATTTTTTCAATTTACCTGCTTATTTATCTCAACAATCTGACTACTATTTGCAGAAATTTATCGTTCGGTACATCCCATAAGTCAAATTTCCTAGGCCAAAAACGCGCGTTCGTGTTCATAAAAACTAAGCAACCGACACAGTTGATAGCGAAACTCAGTGATCGACACAACTTGCTATACTCGTTGGTCGCCTGCTTATCACTCGGTTTGCTGGTTATCTGCTTATTATGTACGTTTTTATCTCATTCGAAACTTCCTGTTACGTTTAGGTTGTAAATGCGAGCACCTATTTGCCCTGCATTTTACGCTATTTTTATATTTATTATAAAATATTATTTTATACGCATTATTCTTTCGACAGCCAGAGCTGAAGTCCACCCAGGCTCCCGCTTTTTCGTGTGTTCTCAAGCCCGGCACGAGTCGCTCCGCTTCCGTTGGAACTCGCTTGGCCACTGGAGAACAACTCCTGCATGCGCTGAGGCTTCTTCCCCGAACCGTCGGATCAGCCGATCAGTTCCCGAACGGCATGAGCGGCGATCCCCCGCCCCGAAATGGCCGGAACCCCTGCTATTCTGCGCGCCAGCGCCTTCATGGACTCGGTGTACCCGATGCAGTCGAGGATCAGAAGCTCCGCGCCCCATCGTTTGAGCTCCATGGCGGCTCGCCCCACGGCCTCGTCGGCGCCGGCGTAGGGGGAGGCCGGTACGGCCCGGACCGCCCCCCCGAGCGCACTCCATCGCCGCTCGGCCTGAGGAACCTGCTCCGGGGATGGGATGAGGATCCCCAGCCGTCTTCCCTCCGCAACCGCGCTCACCGTGTGGAAGAGGAGCCTCTGCGGCCGAATCAGCAGTCCGCTCTCCTCGAGCTCCGCAAATTCGCCGGTGCAGAGCAGCAGCACCAGGGAGACCCCGGCGCCGAAGTGCTCCTTGATCCGCTCGACGACCCTAGGGGTGATATGGCGTTCGGCGACCTGTACGGACGCCCCATCCGCCAAACGGGTCACGAGGACATAGTCGTCCCCCTTTGGAGCCAAGTCCGCAATCTCCTCCCGAGAAAGCCCGTCCAGAGCCCCGGACTCCTTCAGGACGACATCGCCCAGGATGGCGGAGATCTCCGGGACCACGTCCGTTCGCGGGGACTGGCCGATCGTCACCGTGCCGACAATGCGTTCCATCAAAGGATCCCTCCTCGACCGGAGCGGCTCCGTCTTTTCCCGGCAGTTCCGGGAAAAGACGGACGACCGCACATCTTCAGTTCCTTCCCAGCGTCTGCAGGTGCTTCATCGGCCCGTACAGTTTGAGGAGCCGTTCAAATTCCAGGGGATCGTAAAAACGCAGTTTTCCCTCCCCGAAGGCCTTGCCCACCTCGATGGCAAACCGCACGACCGCCTCGATATCCGACACCTGGGAGGCCCCCGTCGCACACCCCGGTACGGCTGTCTCCGCGGTCAGAGCCACCCCCACGACCGGCGCTCCGGTCGCCGTACAGGGCTGCAGGATGCTGTTCAGATGATAGAGACCGTTTCCGTAGGGCGTGATGTCCTGGGTGGTGATCGGAAAGACCACCGGTGCCTTGCCCGTCACGTAGCTCATGACGTCGAGCAGATCCTCGGCGGTCCGCAGAATGTAGCCCTCCTTTACCGTAGGAGAGATGGCGAAACCCCGGTGGTTGATCACCCTGTTGCCGCGCGTCGTGTCGATCGAGAGCACCGCGTCGAGGTCCGGGTTCATCTCCTCCGCGTTCGCGATCTGCATGTTGATCGGAGAATCCATGAAGGGGACGGGGTCGTGCGGCCGCGTCGGGGCGTCGGGGCATATATGCGTGGAGACGAAGACGTCTCCCTCCAACAGATCCCCCAGTTTTGCCATCGCGCCAAGCTTCAGGGCGACCGCAACAGCGGCCACGGCTCCGTCCGCGTCAGAGACAAGCCCGATCCTTTCCGGACGTGCCCCTATGCCGCCCAGACGGCCGACAATCCCCAGAGTGGGAGCCGCACCGCCGCCGCGTTTTCCCTTTTTCCCCTCAAACCACACCTTGACAAAATCCGTGTGCCCATTGGGCCCCTCGACGGTCTTGACCTCGATCGCCTCGGCCCCAATCCCGACCTCCATCAACGCCCTTCGGACGTCCTTCCCGCACACCGAGGGGCTGTCCAGCAATTCATAGGACTCCATCACATATTTTATGGACATCGTTTGCCTCCCGAATCACACAATAGTCTTTCCCACAATGGGCTCGACGGCGCGCAGCAGCTCCTCGCAGCGCATCCCCTCCCCCAGGATCAGCCGGTCCGCGGGGACGTGGATCACGAACACGCGGTCCCCTTTCTGCAGCTCCGCAGTCGCGACGGGCAGACCATCATCCTCACGGAGCGTCGCGATGAGGTCCGGGAAGGTTCCGATCCGTCTCCCGCAGACTTCCAAGGTCATGTACTCGTTCCAAAACGTCGCTTCACAGGTCCCGAGAAGAACCCGACCGACATCGAAGCCTCCCCGGGTCTCCAGGGTCACCTCCGTAACCTCCGAACGCAATACCACCGAACCGTCCAGGAACCCCACGACCGAACGCGCCACAGCCTCTCCCCCATCCGCCCGAGCGTCCATCATGCGCCCCCCGAGCGCAATGGCCTGCCTCAGAGCACCGGGGGCACCGAACTGTCTTGCGTAGGAGGCCTTGACGGGATTCCGGGCGACGGCTACGAGCCCTCCGGCCTTCTCGGCCGCAATCCGCACCATGGAGGCCGCCGTCTCGAGTCTTCCCGCAACGAAGGTCTCAAGATACAGCCCCCGCTCCGGATTTCCTCCCACGGCGGCCTGGCGGGACAGGTAATCGGGGTCTCGGTGCAGCCCCATGGAGCCCATGATCCCCGTCGGATGAGCCCTGCCGTTGCACAGGGCGTCGACCACGGGCAGTCCCATCAGAGCGGCGGACAGCCAGCCGTTCGTGATGGAGCTTCCCCCGCACTCGTTCGGGATGAACCCTCCGGGACGCGGACAGCCGTTCTCCATAAGCAGCTCCACGGCCCGAACGTAGTCCTGTGGGAGGGCCTGCGCCTCCTTGGCCGCAGGGGCGCCGACCGCCGAGCCCGTCACAAGAATCGTATCGGGGTCTACTTCGTCCGCATCCAATAGCCGGACCTCCCCCAGAGACAGGGCACGTTCCGCGTTCAATCGTCCCTTCGACAGGCTCCCTCCTCCCCCGCCGCCCAAAACGGCGCCGCCGAGCAATGCGGCCTCGGCCACCTCCCTGGTGAGCGTCGTCACCGGCTTCATCCTCCGAAGCTCCTGAAGAGGGCGTTGACAAACCCGTAGATCCCGTCACCGGCGACGAAGCCGCCTCCATAGATCTCGAGTTCCGGCTTGAACTTCTTCTCCAGGGGCCAGCGAATCAGCAGGGCCACGAGCAGCCCCACGCCATATACCGGATTGTTGATCAGAAGCCCCGTAGCGAACAGGATCCCCAGGGCCTTTTTGGCCCCGCCCAGGAACTGGAGCAGTCCTCCAAAAACAGCGGCACAGAGCAGCTGCCTGAGAATATCCTCGTTGAGCCCCGCCTTGATGGTGGCGGCAAACACCTTGCTGACGGGGGGAATCATGTTGAGACGGAAATGCAGGTTCATCAGGAGCCCCGTAACCCCCAGAGCGACCACGCCGCCCAGGAGCTCCGCGATCATCTGCTGCCTCCGTCCGTCCCTCTCGTAGACCGGATCCGCCCCTTTGCCCCTGATGATCCAGCCCGTCTTGAGGTCGTAGCCCATATCGGCGAAACAGGGGCCCGTGCTGGCCACATAGCCCGTCAGGAGAACCAGGGCATGGGGCGGAAACCCCATGAAGATCCCGAGGCTCAGGAAGATGATGGAGACGGCGAAGCCCGGAAACCATCCCGAGTGCATGGCCGAGAGCCCCACGAGCACCGGAGCGACGGAGGCCGAGAAGGCGCACCACAGGACCCAGAGGACGAGCTTGTCCGCAGGCATCTCGCTCCAAAGCCCACCCAGAACCGACAGGCACACCGCCCCTGCGGCAAACAAGAAAACATGGAGCACGAGCGTCCGTTTGAGGGCCGGAGCGGACACCGAGGAGTCCGCTACATCCGCTCGGGCTTCGGGACGGGCAAAGATGATCCTCAGCGCCTGGACGAGGGATACGAGTCCGGCCCCGATCATGAAGCCATGGGGAATATAGGTCTTGCCCAGATCCGCAGGGAGGTTCTCCAGCCCGAAGAGCGGGGCGAGGGGCCCAAGGAAGGGCGCGAAATGAGCGAAGTAGCCGCGCACGATCAACCCCAGAGCCAGGGCGATCATCGCAAAGACGTTGGCGATGAAGGCAATGCCGATGCCCGCCATGGGCAATCCCTTGATGCCCAGGGACGGAAAGGCGAACAGCCGGCTGCTGCCGAGCGCTCCGATCAGGATTCCGAACAGCAGGTCGCGTCCCTTCTTTCCCCCTTCGTCGCCGGCGATCAGCGCCTGAGCCGTGGCAATCCCGGGAGGCCAGGAACCGGCCGCGGGAAAGAGTTCCGAATCGAAGGCCCGGTAGACGAAGTGCATTCCGATCAGGGTCGCGATGCCCGAGCCCAGCAACATGGGAAGCAGCAGAGCGAGGTCCCCATAGGCGTAAAAGATGGACACCGCGAGTAGCGTGCAGTTGGCCGCCGCAAACCCAGCCCCCGAGGTCATGGTCTGCACGAGGTTCTGGCGGTCCAAGGAACGGAATCGCCTCATCCCCTCCATGGGAAGCCGAGCCAACGACATCGCTATCAGGGCCCCGATAATCGAGGTGTTCGGCGTAAAGCCGATTCTGGAGATGATCTGCATGCAGATCACGGCCGATGCCGCGGATACGAGGACGCTCAACAGAAGCGTGCCTCCCTCCAGGGCCTTGACGTGTGGGGTCCCTTTGTTCCTGCTTTCCATACTAAAACTCCTCTCTGCGATTTGAATTTCCGAATCCATTGCAGCTCCATCAGAGCGAAAGGTGACAGAGCACGCGTTTTCGGGCCTCCGTTCGATATACGGGTTCGATAAGGCAGCGCTCCTCCGCATGGGGACAACGCGTGCGGAAGGCACAGCCCGAGGGCGGCGACAGGGGGCTCGGGATCTCCCCGCGGATGGGCTCGCGCAGGAGGGGCTTGTCGAGCTCCGGAACCGAGTTCAACAGTGCCCGCGTGTAGGGATGCGAGGGACGGTCGACGACGTCCGCCACCGGCCCCTCCTCCACAACGCGTCCCAGGTACAGGACCGCGATGTCGTCCGCAACGTGACTGACCATCTTGAGATCGTGCGTTATGAAAAGGTAGGTCAGCTCGAAATCGCGCTGCAGGTCCATGAAGAGGTTCAGGATCTGCGCCTGAACCGATACGTCGAGAGCGCTCGTGGGCTCGTCGAGAATCAGGAGCTCCGGACGGAGGATCAGGGCCCGCGCCACGGCGACGCGCTGTTTCTGCCCCCCGGAGAGCTCGTGGGGATATTTGGGCAGCACGTCCCGCCTCAGCCCCACGGCATCCAGCATGGCGCACACCTTTTTCTCCCTCTCGGGAGCCGTCGATCCGCCCTGAAGCATCAGTCCCTCGGCGATTTGAAAACGCACGGTCCTTCGTGGATCCAGGGAGGTCTCGGGATCCTGGAATACCATCTGGATCGATCGGGTCCCCCTCGAACCCCGCGGAATGGGGCTTCCCTTGAAGCGAATCTCCCCACCGCTGGGAGGATAGACCCCGGCGACGAGATTCGCGATCGTCGACTTGCCGCTTCCGCTCTCCCCCACAAACCCGAACACGCTGCCCGTCCGTACCGAGAAGTCCACTCCCCTGACCGCGTGCAGCCAGCGGGAGGGGGCGAAGAACAGGCGTTCCCCAACGGGAAATCGCTTAGACAGGTTCCGGACCTCAAGCAGCGTCACGACAATGCTCCCCCCTCCTCATAAAGCCAGCAGCAGACGATCCTATTCCCCACATGTAAGGCTTTGGGAGCCCTTAAGGCACATTTCTCTACGGCCCGAGGACAGCGCGGAAGAAAACGGCACCCCTCGGGAGGGTCGATCAGACTGGGGATCGCCCCGGGAATGGAGGCCAAGGGTTTCTTGCGCTCGGCCAGGAGAAGACGGGGCAGCGAGGCCACCAGCCCCCGGGTATAGGGATGCAGGGGGTCGCGGAACAGGCTTTCGGACGGCCCGACCTCCATCACGGAGCCGGCGTACATCACCATCACGCGGTGAGCGATCTGCGAGACGACGCTCAAATCGTGGGAGATAAAGATCAGGGAGGTCCCGAACCGCTCCTGAAGCTCCCGAAAAAGATGTAGGATCTGCGCCTGATTGGTCACGTCCAGAGCCGTGGTGGGCTCGTCGGCGATCAGAAGGGAGGGCTCGCACAACATGGCCATGGCAATCATGACCCTCTGCCTCATGCCGCCGCTGTACTCGAACGGATAGCGCCTCATCAGGCTCTCGGGCTCGGGGACGGCCAGGCGCTCCATGACGGAGAGGACACGCCGTTCGGCCTCCCGCTCCGTCAGGCCGAGATGCTCGGTCAGCACCTCCGTCAACTGTCTCCCGATCCTCATCGATGGGTTCAGGGAGTTCAGCGGGTTCTGAAAGACCATCGCGACGTCCCTCCCGCGCAACGAGGAAAGGTCCTCCATCGGATTTCCCTTGAAACGGAGGACTCCCTCCTTATGGCCTCGCATGAGCCCCATGATCGAGAGCATGGTCACGCTCTTACCGCTGCCGCTCTCCCCTACGACGCCCAACGCCTCCCCGGGCTCGACGGTAAAGGAGACGTCCTCGCAGGCCCGAAGCTCTCCATAGGGCAACCGGAGCCGGACGGAAAAGCCCTCGACGCTCAGCAACGATGCCGCACCGCCGGGGGGCATGCCGCCCTTCATCAGAAATCCCTTCTCCTCTCCCTGAAATACTGCCGGACCTCGTCGAGCAGGACGGGGTCCGCGAAAAGATCGAAGGCCGTTAGAGCCAGCGCCTTCGTGGCCCGGATCATCGCGTCGTACCCATAATCCGAGTTCGCAGCGGCGGCGAACTCCCTGGAATGCGTCGGAACCGGGGCCCCGTCGGTGATGTCAATGTATCCCTGAATACCGGGGACCTTCTGGGTCACGATGCCGACGTCCGTGGAGCCGACGCCCTGTCCGTAGGTCCTCATGGTGGTCCTTTCCCCGACCAACGCGTAATTCGCGTCCAGGGTGCGCGCAAGGGGGACATTGACGTAAACCTCGGGCTGAGGGGCCTCCGCCTGGGTGACCTTCGCCGTGCAGCCGGCCGCTCGGGCCGCTCCCTCCGCGACCGCGGCAAGCCTCTCCTCGAGTTCGAGGACCTCCTCCATGCGCAGGGCGCGAATGCCCATCTCGGCCTTCGTGTAGTCCGGGATCGTATTGAAGGACTGCCCTCCGTTCAGGATGATGCCGTGTATCCGCGTGCGCTCCGTCGTCTGCTGGCGCATCAGCGCAACGCCATTGAAGAACGCGATCATGGCATCCAGCGCGTTGATCCCCTTGTGCGGAGCCGCAGCGGCGTGGGCCGCCCTGCCGAAGAACTCGACGTAGAGGCGCTTGATCGCAAAAGATATGTCGTAGCCGGTGCTGATGCTCGTGGGGTGGACGATCATGGCCGCATCCAAACCGTCGAACACTCCGGCCTCGGCAAGCAAAACCTTGCCCCCTCCATGCTCCTCCGCGGGACAACCGAGGAAGAGGATCGTCCCCTCCCGCCCCTCCAGGCAGCCGCTCGCCTTTACGGCCGCAGCCGCTCCGGCCGATATCGTCCCGATCATGTTGTGCCCGCAGGCGTGTCCCACCTCGGGAAGGGCATCGTACTCCCCCATCAGGCCGATGTGGGGTCGTCCGCGGCCAAACTTCGCCACAAAGGCCGTCTCTAGGCCTGCCGGCCCCCATTCCACCTCGAAACCGGCCCGCCGAAGATAATCGGCCAGAGCCTTAGACGAGCGTTTTTCCTGAAAAGCGGTCTCCTCGTAAGAGAATATGGCTCTGGCCAGGTCCTTCAGATCATTGGCATGAGCGTCGATTGCAGCGACAATTTTGTCTTTCACGGCAGCGAACTCCTCTCTTTCGGGAAATGAATTTTTGCGGCCCCTCTATCGGATACGCAGACGCGGGTCCAGGACATCGCGCAGCCCATCGCCCAGCAGGTTGAACCCCAGACAGGTGACGAGGATGGCCAGTCCCGGGAAGACCGCAAGGGAAGGGGCTTGGTCCATATAGGGCATCGCCTCGCTGAGCATGCTTCCCCAGGAGGGCGTGGGGGGCTGGATTCCCAGCCCCAGGAAACTCAGCGTCGCCTCGCTGATGATGGCCCCGGCAAAGCTGAGGGAAGCGTAGACGATAATGGGCGGTAGAACGTTCACCAGGACGTGGCGGCCCAGTATCCAGAGGTGGGAGGCCCCCATGATGCGGACTCCGGTGATGAAATCCTCGTTTTTGACGTTGAGAACGGCGCTTCTGACGACCCTGGCAAAACTGGGAACCATGACGAGACCGATCGCGAGCATCGCGTTGAAAAGCCCCGCTCCCAGCGCCGCCATCATCGCTATGGCCAGCAGGATGTAGGGAAAGGAGAGCAGGGCATCCATCAGGCGCATCAGGAGCGCATCCATAAAGCCGCCGAAGTACCCGGAGACCAGGCCCAGAATCGTGCCGAGGCAGGCGCCGATCGAGACGGCGACGATCCCCACCATCAGAGAAACGCGCGAACCGTAGACCAGCCGCGTCAGTACATCCCTTCCCATGTCGTCCGTGCCGAAAGCATGCCCCTCAGCCCCCGGCTCCGCCAACATGGCGCCAAAATCCATCTCGTCGAAATCGTAGGGGGCGATCCGAGGCGCGAAGCAGGCCAATCCGATGTTCAGCAGAACGATCAGGAGACCGGCCATCCCCTGCTTGCTGCGCAAGAAGCGTCTCCAAAAAGGAAGCTGTTCCGACATCTCAGGCGCCTCCAAACGATTTGCGGATTTTGGGGTTCAAGAGGGCATAGAGCAGGTCGACAAGAAAATTGACAAGAAGATAAAGGAGCGCGATGACCAGCACTTCCCCCTGCACCAGCAGGAAGTCGCGCCGCATGATCGCGTCGACCATTAGCTTACCGAGCCCCGGAAGGGCGAAGATGGACTCGGTGAGGACCGCTCCGGCCAGAAGGTGCCCCAATTGCAGTCCCGCCACGGTGACCACGGGGATAAGGGCGTTGCGCAGGGCGTGGCGCTCCAGGATGAGCCGCGACCGCAGCCCCTTCGCGTGTGCCGTCCGTATGTAATCCTGTCTCAGGACCTCCAGCATGCTGGAACGCGTGAATCGGGCGATCGTCCCCACGGATTGGAAGGCCAGGGCACAGGAGGGCAGAATGAAGTGGCTGACGACGTTCCAGAGCCCCTTGTCCCAGCTCCCCAAGCCCACGGAGGGGAGCAGTCCCAGATTCAGAACGAAGACGACGATCAGCAGCATCCCCACCCAGAAGATCGGGACCGAGACCCCCAGAAGGGCCAGGACCGTGATAAGCATGTCCCAGAACCCGTTGTGATGGATCGAGGCGAAGATCCCCAGGGGAACGCCCAAAAGGATGGCGATGGAAAGGGCGCACAGGCTCAGGACGAGCGTCGTGGGCAGACGCTCCGCGATGAGGGTGAGGACGTCCGTCCGATAGATCAGCGAACGTCCCAGGTCTCCGCGGGCCACGTTGCGCAGGTAGGTCAGGAACTGGACCGGAAGCGGCTTGTTCAGCCCCAGTTCCTCCCTGAAGGCGGCGACATCCGAAGGACTGGCCTCCGGCCCCAGCAGGGTAAGGGCAGGATCCCCGGGAATCAGCTTCATCAGGGAGAAGATTACGAGCAGGACGAAGAAAAGCGTGGGGATCATCTGAAGAAAACGCTTGAGAGCGAACCGACCCAAGGGGCATGCCTCCTTTTCGGGGATTCTCCCCTCCGTTTCGAGACAGCTCAAAAACCGCTGCCAACACGCAATAACGAACGGCCCCGACCGACAGAGGGGGGTGAGGTCCTCCGTCCTCGGGGCCGCCCGATTCGCGAACTACGACTGCAGAATAGCCGAGGAGGGGATCAGGAATCGGGGTTGAGGTACGAGCTGAAGTCCGGGCCGAAAAGACGTACGCTCCCCTGGGGGGTCGGATGGAAATCGGCGATCCGGTTGTCCACCCCGTTCATCGCATACATGTGGTAAAGCGGGAAGTAGTACCGATCTCCCATGATCAGCTCCTCGGCCTTGCGATAGTGCCCGGTGCGTGCCTGCTGGTCGCCGACGCTTGCCCCCAGGTCGATAAGTTTGTCCACCTCGGGATTGTTGTAGGCGCCGCCGTTCCCGTAGCTGCCCTTTTTCTCGGAGTGGAACATGTAATAGACGTAGAAGAACGGGTCGGGATACCAGGTCCACCCGATGGCATAAATGTCCGCCTCGGCCTTGGAGGCCACCCCCATGAAGCTGCCCCATTCCAGGCTCTGGACCTCGACCTCCACCCCCACCTTCTTCAGCATGGCCTGGGCGATGATGGCGGCCTTTTTCCGGCGCTCGTCCTCGGACGTCGTGATCCGAAGTTTCAGCTCGCCGGGCTTCTTGCCCAATTCCGCGAGGAGCTCCTTGGCCCGAGCAGGATCGTAGGCCGTGTAGAACGACCGGACGTCCGGATTGTACCCCCAGCTCCCTGGAGGGATGGGACCGTACGCAGCCTCGCCCGATCCATTGGGGAACAGCGCCTTTGCGATCTGGGAGACGTCCACCGCACGGAAGAAGAGTTCTCTCACCTTCGGATCGGTGGTCGGCCCCCGGGTGGCGTTCATATAGAACGCGTACACGTTGCAGGGCGCCCCTTTGACCACACGGTGCCCCGCGTTGTCGGAGATCTTCTTGACATCCTGGTCCAGCACCTCCCGGGTGATGTGGACCTGGCCGCTGAGAAGCGCCGTGGTCATGGCCGTCTTGTTGACGATGTAGCGGTACGTGACCTTCAGGGGATGGGGCAGCCATTCCCTGTTCCAGTAATCGTTGTAGCGCTCGAAGGTCATGTGCGAGTCCTTCACCCACTCCGTCATCCTGTAGGGCCCCGTTCCTACGGGATGCTGACTGAAATCGCCCCCCCATTTCTCGGCGTCCTCCTTGGGGATGACGGCGCTGCCGACATCGGTCAGCACGGCCAAAAGCGCCGCAAAGGGCTGGTTCAGCACCAGCTTCGCCGTGTAAGGATCGACGACCTCCACGTGGTCCAGCATAAAGAGCCGCTTCATTGGAGAGATCTTCAAGGTCCTCTCGAAACTGTATTTGACGTCCTCGGCCGTCATCTCACGCCCCGGCTGATTCTCGGTTTTATGGAAACGGACGCCCTTCCGCAGGCGGAACGTCCACTCCCTGAGATCGTCGGTGTGGGACCAGGACTCCGCGAGGTAGGGAATGATATCCTTATACTCCGCGTCGTAGATGACCAGGGTTTCGTACACGTTGATCATGGTCTGCGAGGAGGCGGCATCCTGGTACATGGCAGGATCCATGGTCGTCGTGTTCTGGTCCGTCCCGACGACGATCTCCCCTCCCTTCGAAGGTTCGGCGGCAGCAAGGCCCGCAAAGGAAAAACCGAGCCAAAGCAAGCAGAACAGGAACACAAAGCGTCTCTTCTTCAAAGCCCTCACCGTCCAATCGTTGTTTTGCCCCGCCCATCCATTGCACATCGGCAAAGGAATGAAGCGCGCAACCTATTATACCGATATCGCGAATTTTGACGAGGAAGAAAGTCCCGAAAAAATAAAAACGTGCGCATCGGGAATTCTCCTCAATGCACACGTTTCAAATACGAGATTTTCAGGATTGCTTCGGAGAGCGAAGAAGATCGTGACCATAAGCAAGCCCCTTCTTACGTCGAAAACTGCATCCGCCAATTTTCCCGTAGCCCCGGCCGGCCAGCTGCGTCAGGATTCCGAGGCCATCCCCAGACGGAAAACCTCCAGCAGCTCCTCCAAATCGGTGGCACAGCCCGCACGGCGACGCAGCTCCGCCGCTCCGTTCATCCCCTTGAGTATTCCCCCCATCAGCCGCTTGAGTAACACCACGGCCTGGCGAGCTCCGCACAGCTCCCGAGCCCGTTCTCCCAGCCGGCACAACTCCGCCCCTCTGAGTTCCGGCGAGGGGTCGAGAAGTTCCTCGGAGACGGCAAACCCCAAAGCCCGAAGCGACTCGGGAAACAGCCACGGATTCGCCAGGGCTCCGCGCGCCAGCATCACGACGACACACCCTGCATCGAGGTATTCCCGGACGTCCTCTGGAGTACGGACATCCCCGCTCGCCGCAATTTTGCCGGGAAAACACCGCGCGGCCTTCGCCACGATCTCCCGGTCGGCACGTCCTTCGTAGCGCTGCGCAGCCGTACGGCCGTGTATACAGACGTTGTCGGCCCCCGCCTCGATCAGGCCCTCGACAAAGAGAATCGTGTCCTCCTCCCCTCCCTCGGAGGCCCTGCGGATCTTCACCCAGACCGGAAGGCCAAGACGCTTCAGCCGCCGCGTCATCTCGAAGGCCTCGGACGCGTTTTGCATCAGTGCCGCACCGGCCCCCCGACGCGTCACCTTGGGCATGGGACAGGCCATGTTGATCCCCAGCCCTGCAAAGGCCGGATCCCCCCGTCTGCGGTTGTGTTCCAGGGCCACCTCGGCTCCCCTCGCCATCGCATCGGCATCCCCTCCGAAAAGCTGAAGGACCACGGGCCCCTCTCCGGCCAAAACTTCAAGCATATTGGAGGTCTTGCGGTTTGCCCGCACCAGCCCCGCACAACTCACCATTTCCGTGTGGGTCAGGGCGGCCCCCAGCCTCGAGAAGAACTCCCGCATCGGGGCACTCGTAACTCCGGCCAGAGGGGCCAGACAAAGCGGATTGGACAGCGTCAGGCCTCCGACAAGCGAGGCGTCGGCGATCGAACTCATCTCTTGCTCACGGTACCCCGTGCGTCCCGGTTGCGTTCGTGAATCAGGCGCAGGCCATCCAGCGTAAGCCAGGGGTCCACATGGTCTATGGTCCGAGACAGCTCGGCCATGAGCTCCGCATGCCCGCCGGTGGCCACCACACTGGCCCGGACGTCCAACTCGGAGCGAATCATCTCCACGAGCCGGTCGGTGAGTCCCGCATTGCCGAAAAGGATGCCGGACTGGATGGACTCGTTGGTGTTGCGGCCAATCACCGACGGGGGGAGCTCCACTCCGACCTGAGGCAGTTTGGCGGTACGACCGAAGAGCGCCGAAATACCGGACACCAGACCCGGCGCAATCACTCCGCCCAGGTAGGCGCCATCCTTGGAAACGACGTCCAGAGTGATGGCCGTCCCGTAGTCGACGACAATGAGCGGCGCACCGTACTTCATCATCCCGCCCAGGGCATTGACGATCCGGTCCGCCCCCACCTCCCGCGGCGACGCGTAGCGGATCTCCATTCCGACGTCCGTGAACGCGTCCACCCTTAAGGCTTCGACGCCCAGGAAATTCCGTATCGCCTCGCTCACCGGCAGGTCCAACGAGGGAACGACGCTCGCGAACACGGCACCGTCAATCCGATCCACCGTCACGCCCTTGGTCCCCAGGAGCGTGAGCAGGTAAACGCCAAGCTCGTCGGACGTATGCAGGATGGAGGAAAGCCGCCAGTGCGCCGCCAGTTTCTCTCCATCGAAAATTCCCACGACCGTCGTGGTGTTGCCCACATCCATCACAAGGAGCATCACGACAACCTCCCGACAAAAAATAGAGGCATCCTCAAGGACAGAATCCCTATCCCGGCGGGAGCCCTCAAGCCCAGTATAACAGCAGCCCTCATGCTCTTGGGTGAAATTTCTACAAAAAGATCAGAAATGCCGTAAGCGACCCCAAAAGCATGAGCCAGAGGGTCCGCAACCAAGGCAGACGCATCGCCCGGCAGAGGCACAGGAACACGAAACCTGTACCGCACCAGGATAGGAAAGGCCCCCAGGCGACCGACCAGGGAATGATCCCCAGCAAGAGGTCCGCCAGCTTTTCCCAGAGAATGAAGGCTCCCTCCACGGCTTCCAACAGCCAAGGGGCCCAAGGAAGTCCCATCAGGTACAAAACGACGACGAGGGATGCCAGAGGCAGCGCAAAGGCAAAAAATCCGGGCGCGAAGAGATTCAGCAGCAAACCCGCCAGAGGCACGCCCTCAAAAACATAGGCCGCCTGGGGAAAGGTGGCGAGCCAGACCGCAGGACTGAGCCCCAGCCAGAACCACGTCCTCTTCAGGCTTCCTTCCTCATGCATCGCGGCGATGACGAGGGCCGCCAGGACCGACAGACGCCAACCCACGTTCCAGAAGAGGCGAGGGGAAAAACACAGCAGACATACGGCGGCGAGAGCGACGGAGTTTACGGAGCTCGAAGGCCTTCCGAGAAGCTCCCCCAACAAGGCCGCCTGAATCATCAAACCGGCTCTAAGCGCGCTCGGAGCGCCCCCCGTCAGCAACACGTAGCCCCATAGGAGCAGAGAGATCCATAGGGGCCGAAGGCGGGCACGCCTTAAAAGAGACGAGGCGCAGAGCACGACGATCCCGACATGGAATCCCGAGACTGCAAGGAGATGAGCCGTGCCCCAGGCACGGTGCGCCTCGTTAAGGGCCTCGTCGCGCTGGCCCGTCCAGGCCGCCCGAAGATAGGCCCCGGTCCGGTCGGGCAAATGTATGACCAGGAAGCGGGAGACCTCGAAGCGAAGGCGGTGGATGTTCCAGGGCTGCTCCAACGTGGGCTCGAGCCTCGACGGAGACAGCCACGCAACAACCCCGTAGGCCCCCCAGAACCGTTCCTCGTCGAACCCCTCGCCGCGCGCCGACCGGCGCAACGGACGTGAAACCCCTTCGGCCGCGAGACGGGTTCCCTCGGTCAAGGAGGCAAACGGCAGGCGCAGAAGCAATCCGCCGTGGGGCGTGTCGAGGACCGCCACATGGGCCCGACCCCAGGGGCGGACCTCCGTGACCGTGCCCTCTGCCCGGACATGCAACGGGCAGGAAAGGGGGCGTTTCAAAACAAAGGTTATTCTGGCCGATGCCGACAGGACAAGGCAGAGCACCAGGATAAAAAGGGGCCATTGTCCTCCTCGCTCCCGAATAAAGGAACAGAGCAGGATCCCTGCGGTCACGAAAAGGGCAAGGAGCGTCATGCCAAAGGCTCCAGCCCGTTCCTCCACCCCCATCGCCACGACGAGGCCGGCCAGGACGGCCAAAAAAGGGGCACGGGCCAGAACCGTCATGCCCTCAAGAACTCAGGGACCAACGGTCGCCTGACCACGAAACCCTTCGAGCTTGGCGGCACCGACCCCCTTGACCCGAACGAGATCCTCCAGCGTTTGAAAGGGGCCGTTCGCCTCGCGGTACTCCACGATCCGCCTGGCCAGGGTGGGGCCGATCCCGCGCAACGCCGTCAGCTCCGCCTCCGAAGCACGATTGACGTCGATCAGCCGTCCCTCCCCGTGCCCCGGTATACGGGCCCGAACCGTCGGGGCCACGGCGACAAGGGGCGCTTGGGGCGAACGCTCCCCCTTGCGCGGAACATGGACGTGCATCCCGTCGGCCAGGGGCTCCGCCAGATTGACGGCTATCGGATCCGCAAAGCCATCGAGCCCTCCCGCCGCTTCGACGAGATGGACCGTTCGTGCGCCTGGAGGCAGGCGATAGACTCCCGGACGGCGGACGCTGCCCGTCACATAGAGAAACCACTCGGACTCCAGATCCGAAGCGGCGGGCGATACGCCCTTTCGCTCCGCTGCCTTGGAGAGCCTCTTGGTCATCTCCTCCGACGCCGATTCCGAGCTTCGCGGAGCGGGGGCGGACATTCCGAGATTCTCCCGTACCGAGGGCAGAGCACGCACCAGAAGCCCCGCGAGGAGAAAACAGGCCATGCCCACCGCAACGCAGAACGCCCCTCTGTGCCTCTCCCACAGGTCCTGCCACACAACGATCCCCTCCCCCATCTGACGACACGATGTTTTCTTTATTATTGTACAGCCTGAACCCCCTGCCCTCATCAAGCGGGATGCAGGAGGGCAAGGCCGTCGGAGGCGCGCCCCCCTCAACGGGATGAACGCCTAGCCTTGGAACTCCCGACAAGAACACAGGGCGTGGAGATCCCCCCACGCCCTGTGTTCTTGTCGCAGCCTCGAGAAAATCAGAACGACGCCAGCTTGCCTCCCCAAGCGGTGCACTCCGCGACTGCGGCATTGTCCGGTGCCTCGTGAACCGCCAGGCCATCGTCGAAAAGCGTGGCGCCCCCGCCTCGGACCCGATCGGCCCAGGTCCTCAGCCATTCCCCATCGCCCCATCCGTAGGACCCGAAGATCGCGACCTTCTTTCCCTTCAGCCCCGGAAGCGCCTCGGCGAAGAACGGCTCCATCTCCCCTTCCTCGATGACCTCGACGCCCATCGACGGAGATCCGAACGCCACGACGTCGTACCCCGCAAGATCGGCAACGGAGACACTGGCGACATTCTTGCACTCCACCGAGGCTCCGGCGCCCTCGGCTCCCTTGGCGATAGACTCCGCCATCTTCTCGGTATTCCCCGTCCCCGACCAATAGACCACCAAAATCTTGGACATCAACATACGCCTCCTTCTATTCTCCTGCCACGGGATAATTCCTCAATCAGGACGCAAAGGTCCTCGCAGGAAATTTGAACCCGCTCAGCAGCGATCTTGCCGCCTCGTTCTCCGCACGACGAAAACGTCTGAAGGCCCTGCGGGCCCTGCCGACGTCCCCGTAAACCTTCCAATACCCCACGGCCAGGCTCCCGGCCCCCTTGTTCCGTATGAACCCGCGGACATCCTCCGGGGGATAATCCAAAAACAGGCCGATCTCGTGAGGGAAGCCGTCGATAAAACGCTCCCGAAGACGCTCCAGGCAGGCTTCTACATCCCATGAAGCGGAATAGCCCAGGGGGGAGAGAATCTCCCTCGCTCCATCCGAGTTCAGAATACGGGACAGCAATTCCCTGCGATAAAGCAATACGAGCAGACCACCGCGCGCTCCCCTCCCCAACTCGGCATCGGAGAAGGAGAACGTCTCGACCCCCCTGGAGCGGAGCCACGCTTTCCCACGCTCCTCCCACAGGGCACACAAGTCCGTCCCCTCGCGCCTGAGGTTGAGCAGGGACCCCGCCTTGAGCCCCATTATTGTTGGCGCCCCAAAACAAAACAATATTGCCCTGAGGTATTCCTCGTCCCCGGACTCTCTTATCGAGAGCATGAGATCTCGTATGACCGTTCTCTTCATAATCACACATCCGTCGTTATCGTTTTCGTTGAGCGACAGCGTTCGACCTCTGGATCGGAGCACCATAAAGCAAGAAGCAAGGAAGTCTTTTGTTTGCTACACAAAACTATATCGAGATGGCTTTTTTGTCAAGCAGAAAGGACGACATCGAAACGACGGAGCGCCTTTCGGAGGGACATCGGCGATTTTCCGCTGGTGCGGCGTCCGAAATTCCGCTACTCTATCCCTGCACGTTTTCTGCACTCACCTCACAGCAGGAGGGCTTTATCGATGAAAATTTCGCTTCTGACCACCGGGGGGACCATCGCATCCGTCGCCTCGGAAAAGGGCCTTCAGCCCGGCCTGGCCGGAGAGCAGCTGCTTCAGGCTTGCCCCGAACTGATGGGATTCGAGCACGAGGTCTCCATCGTCGATCTGATGTCGAAGGACAGCTCCAACATGCACCCTTCCGACTGGATCGCCATGGCCGAATGCATCCGCCAAAACGCTCCGCTCTCGGATGCGCTCGTGATGCTCCACGGCACGGACACCATGGCCTGGACCGCCTCCGCACTCTCCTACCTACTGAACGATCTTCCCGTCCCCATTGTTCTCACCGGCTCCATGCTCTCCGCCGACGCGCCCGGCAGCGACGTCTCGGAGAACATCTACTCGGCCTTCCAGTTCGCCCTTCAACTCGCGATGTACAAGCGCCGGGGGGTGTCCGTCGCCTTCGCCGGATCGCTCATCCACGGCCCCAAGGTCACCAAAATCGACAGCCACAGGAAGAGGGCCTTCGTCAGCGTTGACTACCCGCTCCTCGGCGAGATGAAGGATCGAGGAACCCACAAGGTCGCCTGGCTGACGCCCCAGACCCCCAAGCTCTCCGGAGAGCGTCCCTGGGGCACCTCCCCCGAGTTCGAGTCCAAGATCGCTCTTGTGCCGATCTTTCCGGGGATCGAAACCCGCTTCCTCGACTCGGTGGCGGACATGGGCCCCAGAGCCGTCGTCCTCGAGGGATACGGCCTGGGCGGAGTTCCCTTCATGGGCGAGGATCTCCTGCCCGCCATCGGGAGGGGCATCTCCAGGGGAATTCCCTTCGTGCTCCGCGGACAGGCCGCCTTCGGCGGAACCGATCCTGCGGTATACGAGGTCGGCCAGCGGGCTCTGGACCTGGGGGTCCTGTCGGCCCGGGACATGACACGAGAGGCCTTGATGACCAAGCTCATGCTGCTTCTTCCCGTCTGTGCCCCATCGGATCTCGAACGCCATCTGAGCGTCAACCTGTGCGACGATGTCCTGCAATGACCGCTCCCCCGCCTGTGGAGAGAAACAGGCCGCCCTGCGGCGTCTGACGGAGATGTCTCGAACCAGCGGGTGAGCCGCCAAAATAGGTCCGGCGGACCTGGCTCAAGTTTTGGCGGGGATCCCGCAGGTCGAAAGCGACCGCGTCCTCGCAACCTGGAGCGGCGGGGAGGACGCGGCCCTGTGGACGCTCGACGAGCGTCGGCTGGGGATCCTCACCGTCGATTTCATCACCCCGGTCGCCGACGATCCTTACGTCTGGGGACAGGTGGCCGCGGCCAACTCCATCAGCGACGTCTTCGCCATGGGGGGGCGGCCGATCGTGGCCCTGAATATCGTGGGGTTCCCCTCGAAGGAACTGGGGCTCGACGTCCTGAAGCGGATTCTCGAAGGAGGCTTCGAACGAACCCGAGCCTCGGGGGCCTTTCTCGTCGGCGGACACAGCGTTCAGGACGAGGAGCCCAAATACGGGCTGGTCGTCTACGGAGAAGTGGAACGGGACAGGATATGGCGTACCGTTGGCGGTCGGCCCGGAGATCGGTTGCTCCTCACCAAACCCATCGGCACGGGGATTGCGGTCACAGCCATAAAGGCCGGTATGGTCGAGGACCCGCGGACGGCCGAGGAGGCCGTCCGGTGGATGACCACTCTGAACGACCTCCCCCTCAGACTTCCGGAGGCTCTGCACCGGAGCATCCATGCGGGAACCGACATCACGGGTTTTGGACTCGCAGGACACATTCTGGACATGCTCAGCGAGGGGAGCGTGGACTGTGAACTCGTTCTCCCTCGAATTCCCGTCATCTCCGGCGTCAAGGAGCTCGCAGACATGGGGCTGGTCCCGGAGGGAGCCTACAGGAACCGGGAGGCCTACGAGGAACGCGTGGACGCCATGGGGGACTTTTCTCTTTCCGCACTGGACATGCTCTATGATGCACAGACCTCCGGCGGCCTTCTGCTGGCCGTAGCTCCAAGCCAGGCGGAAGATCTGTTGCAGTTTTGCCGCGAGAACGGTTTCGAGCGTTCCGCCATCATTGGAACCCTGACCGAGGGAGAGGGACGGATCCGGGCCGTGCCCTGACAAACCCAGTTCTGCGTTTTTAAATGGCCGGCGAAGAATTCCGCCGGCCATTCCTTGTCCTTACGAAGCTACAGAGTGTCGATAAACTTTTCTATCGCGTCCATCGCCCTCATCAGCGTATCCTGCGACTGCGTGCAGGCAATACGGATATAGCCCTTCCCACTCCTCCCGAAGGGGCTTCCGGGGACCGTCGCAACCTTGGCCTCCTCAAGCAGCCTCCAGGAGAAATCCTCGCTGGAAAGCCCCGAGCCCGAGATATTGGGAAACAGGTAGAAGGCCCCATCCGCAGGGGGACAGCGAACCCCCTTCATCGCGTTGAGCCGTTCGGCCACGCTCGCCACCCGCTCCGCGAAGATGGCGCGCCGCTCCAGGACCTTGGCGTCCTGAGTGTCCAAGGCGTAAAGAGCGGCCTTCTGAGCAAGCGAGTTCAGCCCGTAGGTCTGGCTGGACGCGATGACGGTCATGGTGCGGGCGAGAGCTTCCGGGGCGATGCCATATCCCAGCCTCCAGCCCGTCATGCAGTGGCTCTTCGACAGGCCTGCCATGGTGACGGTCCGCTCGCGCATCCCGGGAAAGGTCGCCAGGCAGACGTGCTCCCCATGGAAAACCAGAGATTCGTAAATCTCGTCGCTGAGGACGAACAGGTCATGTTCCCCTACGAACTCGGCGATCTCCTCGAGCTGTCGGCGCGGTACCACACGCCCCGAGGGGTTGCAGGGGGAGTTCAGCAGCAATCCCCGAGTCCTGGACGTGACGGCGCGTTTCAGGTCCTCCACCGTAGGGGCAAAGCCGTTCTCCTCTCGGGTGGGAACCGCGACGGGCACGCCGCCGTTGGCCTCCACCTGGCTGACGTAGGGCGGGAAATAGGGCTCCACGAGCAATACCTCGTCGCCGGGATCGAGCAGTGCCGCAAAGGCCAGGTGCGCAACCTGGATACCCCCGACGGCCATATAGACCTCCCCGGGGTCGGCTCTCAACCCATGATGGCGCTCCCAATAGCGGCACACGGCCTCCCGGACATCCAGAAACCCCTGCAGGGGCGGATAGTGGGTAAACCCGTCATAGCCGGCCTTCGCCGCAGCCTCGACGATATCCGGCTCGGTATCGAAGTCCGGCTCCCCGATGCTGAGATTCAGCACCCCCTCCATCCTCTCGATCGTCTGAAACATGCGGACCATCTCCGGGGGGCGCATCTCCCGATAACGCTTCGCCAACCTCATTCCTTCCACTTCCCTTCCCTGCAAGCCTGTGGCGGCCCCAGATTTCCCCGTATTGTACCGCATGAAACGCGGGAGGCCGAGGAAAACCCCGGCCTCCCGCGAACATTCCTTCCTCAAAAGGACGGAACAACGGGCTGCTCTACTTGTTTCCGAGACCTGCCAGGTACTCGTTGATGCTCGCGGCGGCCTTACGCCCCTCGCCCATGGCCAGGATGACGGTGGCGGCACCGAGGACGATATCGCCTCCAGCCCAGACCCGGGCCAGGCTCGTCCTCTGTTTTTCGTCGACGATGATGTTGCCCTTTTTCGTGACGTCCAGCCCCTGGGTCGTCTTCGCCATCAGAGGGTTGGAATCGTTCCCCAGGGCGACGACCACGGCATCAACCTCGATCTGATGCTCCGTGCCCGGTTTGGCGACGGGGCTGCGGCGCCCGGAGGCATCCGGCTCACCCAGCTCGTAGTCCAGGACCTCGACCGCGCAGACCTTGCCGTCCTTGTCGCCGATGAAACGCGTGGGGTTCTGCAGGAAGCAGAACTCGACGCCTTCCTCGAAGGCGTGCTCGACCTCCTCGGCACGGGCGGGCATCTCCGACCGGGTGCGGCGGTAGATGCAATAGACCTTCTCCGCCCCCAGACGGTAGCCCATGCGCGCGGAGTCCATCGCGACGTTGCCTCCGCCCAGAACGGCAACGCGCTTGGCCTTGAACAGAGGGGTGTCCGCATGCTCGAAGTCGTAGGCCTTCATCATGTTCGCGCGGGTCAGGTACTCGTTGGCGCTGAAAACGCCAATGAGGTTCTCCCCCTCGATGCCCATGAACTTGGGCAACCCGGCTCCGGTCCCGATGAAGGCGGCGTCGAAGCCCTCCCGATCCAGCAGGCCGGTCAGGGTCTCCGTGCGTCCGACCAGGAAATTGGTGTGGAAGGTGACCCCCATCTTTTTGAGGTTCTCCACTTCTTTGGCGACAATTTCCTTGGGAAGACGGAACTCGGGAATCCCGTAGACCATGACGCCGCCCGTCTTCTGGAAGGCCTCGAACACCACGACCTCGTGCCCCGCCCTGCGGACGTCGGCCGCAACGGTAAGGCCCGCAGGCCCCGATCCGATGATCGCGACCTTCCGGCCCGTGTCCGGCGCAGGGGTCGGGACGCTGATCTTGTTGTTGGCCCGCTCCCAGTCCGCGACGAAGCGCTCCAGGCGTCCGATGGCCACGGCCTTTTCGACGGACTTCAGCATCTTGCCCACGGTGCAGTAGCTCTGGCACTGCTTCTCCTGAGGGCAGACCCTGCCGCAGATGGCGGGCAGAAGGTTCGTCCGCTTTATGGTGTCGACGGCCTCCTTGAAGTCGCCCTTCTGGATGCAGGAGATGAACTCCGGAATGGGGACCGCCACCGGGCATCCCTTGACGCAGGGTGCACCTTTGCAGTTCAGGCAACGCTCCGCCTCCACCCGCGCCTGGGTCTCCGTGTACCCCAGGGCCACCTCTCCCATCTCCCGCGCCCTCTGATGCGGGTCCCGGGACGGCATCTCCTGAGGCGGTATCGCTGCACGGTCCTTCGGGGTGAGTTCCTTGCCATGAATGTCGTTCCAGATCGCCTCGGCCTCCTTGGCCAACATCTCGGTCGTCTTGTGCTCCATGGCTACGCTCCTGTCTTGTCAAGTCCCATGCGGCACTTGTGATTGGCTTCCTGCTCCGGCTCCTTGAAGGCCTTCATGCGCATCATCATGTTGTCGAAGTCCACCTTGTGCCCGTCGAACTCCGGTCCGTCGACACAGACGAACTTGGTCTCGCCGCCCACGGTGACGCGGCACCCGCCGCACATTCCGGTGCCGTCGATCATGATGGTGTTGAGGGACACCATGGTGTGAATCCCGAAAGGACGGGTCGTCTCCGCGCAGAACTTCATCATGATGGGGGGCCCGATGGCGATGACCTCGTTGGGCGGCTCGGGGCTCTCGCAGAGCTCCTTCAGCGGAACGGTGACGAGGGCCTTGCGCCCGTAGGATCCGTCGTCCGTGACGACGATGAGCTCGTCGGCGATGGCGCGCATCTCGTCCTCGAAGATGACCAGGTCCTTGGTGCGTGCTCCGATGATGACGATGACCTTGTTGCCCGCCTTTTTATAGGCCTGGGCGATGGGGTGCATGGGCGCGACCCCGATGCCGCCGCCCACGCAGACGACGGTGCCGACCTTCTCGATGTGGGTGGGGCTGCCCAAGGGCCCCAGAATGGCGGCGATCTCGTCCCCGACGTTCAGCTTGGAGAGCTTGTAGGTCGTCGCCCCCACCGCCTGGGCGACCAGGGCGATCCAGCCCTCCTCCGCGTTGGCGTCCGCTATGGTCAGCGGAACCCTCTCCCCGAAATTTTCGTCCAGCTGGAAGATGATGAACTGCCCTGCCTTCCGATTCCGCGCAATCTCGGGAGCCTTCACCCTGAAATAGAACACGTCCTGTGAGAGCTGCCTCTTCTCCAAAATCGTATGCAAATAACCTTCCCCCTCGCAAAATTAAAGTAAAGGAATCCGAACGGCAATCAAAAAATGACGGTGACATCCAAGCCTCAAAAGCCGGGGAAAAAACCAATTTTATAGACATAAAATCATTTTTCAACAAAAAAGCCATCAAAACCCACAAAAACCGTCAATTTAGGACCCCAACCCCGAATTTATGCGATGCCCCTCCAAGCCGTTACTGTAATGATAAGCCTTTTTCCCGAATAAGACAAGGACGGCCCATGCCCCCAGTCCTCCTCCGGCGACCCGACAATCGATTATGGAGACGAATCGGTACTGCGGCGGAATGCCGTTTGCCTCTTTCATTTTCGATCGGACTTGGAGCGAAATCAATTTGTGCGCGCTTCGATCAAAGCCGTGTTTTTTCAGCGCGCCATAAAAAAAGCCAATGCGATAAAATACAATCTCTTCGAAGCTCTCCCATTCTCCCGGAAAAAACTCGTTGCGGCTGCTTTTCAACCCCGCCTGTGCTAAGATACGGACAACGAAGAGGCATCCCGGCACGTTCAGGGGAAATTCGAAATTCGACACCGTCAGGAGGGGGTCCAAGTGCAGGAAAAATCCTTGTTGTCGCTTGCTTACGGCGCGGCCTTCACGGGAGGGAACAGCAACGTGGCATTCACGGAGCTCGACGCTCTGACGCCCAGGCTGCAGGCTGCAGACGCCTGGCTGCGCTCGAACGCAGCCCAGGGCAAAGAGGGATTCGGCTGGATGGACCTCCCCCGGCGAAACGTCGACAACGTACAGGCGATGGCCCGATGGCTGGCCACTCGCGAGTCCATCGTCCAAGTGGGCATAGGCGGGTCCGCCCTGGGAAATCTGATGCTCCACAGTGCCCTTCTTCCCCCCTGCTGGAACGAGCTGCCCTCTTCGAAGCGCAACGCGCCGCGATTCTTCATGGCCGACAACGTCGATTCCGCGGAAAACCGCGCGATCTGGAGCCTCATCAACCCGGAGAGCACCGCCATCGTGGTCGTCAGCAAGTCCGGGAGTACGGCGGAGACGGCTGCAAACTTCCTTTTCTTCTGGGAAAAGCTGCGGGACACCTTGGGCGAGGCACCGGCCCGAGAGCGGGTCGTCGTCGTCACGGACAAGGAAAAGGGGATTCTGCGTCCATTCGTCGAGGAGATCGGTTGCAAGAGCCTGATCCTGCCCGAGGACGTCGGAGGCCGTTTCTCGGTCCTCTCCTGTGTGGGGCTCCTCTCCGCCTGGGCCCTGGGCATCGACTGCAAGGAGCTGCTGCAGGGCGCCAACGAACTGGACGTTCTTCTCGGCCGGACCCCATCCATCCTGGAGAACCCTGCATGGATCCTGGCCGGGCTCAATTTCCTGCATATGAACAAGGGGCGCAACATAAACGTTCTGATGCCCTATGCCGATCCCCTGGAACGGTTCGGCGAGTGGTTTGCCCAGCTCTGGGGGGAATCTCTGGGCAAGGGGGGCAAGGGCTCCACGCCCGTGCGCGCCCTGGGAGCCGTCGACCAGCATTCCCAGATCCAGCTCTACACCTCGGGCCCGGACGACAAATTCTACACCATCCTGACCGTAGAGCAGGGCAAGGGGGACATCGCCATGCCGGCGGCGCCCGAGAGGGCCTTCGAGAAGCTCTCCTACCTGTACGGCAAGTCGATGGACGCTCTGAGAAACTTCGAGGCCGAGGCCACCGCTGCGGCCCTGCACAAGGTCGGCCGCCCCGTCGTCTCGCTCTCCATCCCTACCCTGGACCCGCACCGCTTGGGAGCGCTCATTCAGTTCTACGAATACGTCACAGCCGTGACGGGCTACCTGATGAACATCAATCCGTTCGATCAGCCGGGGGTAGAGCAGGGCAAAAACTACACGTACGGGCTTATGGGGCGTTCCGGCTTCGAGTCGGATGCCCAGGAGGTGCGTGCGTTGTCCGCCAAGATAGGCGAACGCATCGCCTCCTTCTGAGCCTTGTCCATACCCATAAAGGAGGGAGGACGTAGGAGTCGTCCCCCCTCTTTTGTGAGCCGACGTACGGAGCCCAGCCATTCAGAATGATTCCCGGAGCTGGAGAGCAAAAGAATGGAGGACCATGGAATATGGAAGAAAACAGGGACCGAGATCTCGATACCATGAGACGTGAGGATCTTGTTCTTGAGGTGCGAAAGCTCAGAGACGGCATTCGAAAGCACCGGGATTGCAGTGGTCATGATCTTTGCTGGTATCACCCGGAACTTTGGGGGCTCCTGCCGGAAAAGACCGATCCTCTTCCCGAGGTCCCGGAATGGCCTAAGTTTATGGAAGGGTGCATTTGTTACCGAAAGTCGTTGGACGATCAAGCTGCTTCCGCCAAGCGGACAAAGGAATCCTACAGTCCTTCATGAACGACAAATTGGGAGCGGTCCAAAGGCTCGCTCCCATTGCATCAGAAATGGTCTCCCTCCAATCGCTCCGCTCCCTGCTTTTTCTCCGCCGCCAGACGGATGAGCCGTACCGCCAAATCCACCCCCAGGGCCGTCGTATTCACGACAAGGTCGAAGTCGTGAACCGCCCCCCATTTCGAGGTCGTGTAGTGCTCGTAATAGTTGGCACGTCCGCGGTCCATCCGGCTCAGCAGTTCCTCGGCCTCCTCCTCCGGGACCCCGTACTGCCCAACGATTCGGCGCAGTCGATCCTCCCTTTCTCCATGGACAAAGACCTTCAGGCAATCGGGGTTGCGGCGCAGCAAATAAGCTGCGCACCGGCCGACGATAACGCAGCCGCCTCGTTCGGCCAGACGCTCTATCGCTTTGGACTGTGCAATGAAGACACGGTCGCCGACTGGCGGTTCCACCCAGAACAGGCCGTCCCGAACGACGCTACTCCCCATGGACAGGTTGAAGAGCAGCTTGTTCGCGGCATCGCACTCGGCCTCCTCGAAGGCCTCGGGGGCCAAACCGCTCTCCCGCGCGGCAAGGGCGATCAGAGCCTTGTCGTAGAATCGAAGGTCCAGCTCCCGTGCAAGCCGTTCGCCGATCAAACGCCCGCCGCTTCCGAACTCCCGACTGATGGCAACTATGAGACGCCCCATCGCTCCGCCTCCTCTCAAGCCCCTTTCATGAGAGGGGCCGCCTCGACTTCTCCGGAGAGCTCACGTCCCGACAGGCTCGGAAGACAACCGCAGTAATTTTGCCGGTACAACCCCAGCTCTCCGGACAGCTTCAACGAGCGCAAAAAGCCGTCCCGTTTCCGCCAGACGCGCGGGTCCCAGCGCAGTCCATGACGGGTACAGACCTCATCTCCCAGACGGAGGATCCTTGGGACATCCTTGTGCGGACTGATCGTCAGGCTGGAACACAGATGCCCGCACCCCGCCATCCGGGCGGCGACGGCTGCCGCCTCCAACTGAAGGAGAAAGCAGGCCGTGCAACGTGCCCCGCCCTCCGGCTCCTCCAAGAGCCCCCGCATCCGGCCAAACCAATCCTGAGGACGATAGGGGGCTGCAATGAGGGGAAAGGACGCGTGGTCCCGCAGGACGTGCAACGCGTCGAGGCGCCGCCGGTACTCCTCGCCCGGATGGATATTGGAGCCATAGAAGAAACCCGTGACCTCCCATCCCTCCGCCCCAAGCTCACGCACCGGTACGGTGGCGTCAGGCGCGCAGCAGATGTGGAGCATCATGCGCCCTCGCGTCATGCCGGTTTCGCCCCCTCGCAGCATCACGATCGCGTTGCCTCAGCTCCTCAGGCGGCCGAAGGCCTGGGCAATTCCCTCGGCATTCAGGCCCATTGCGGCATAGACGTCCGCAGCCGTCCCCGAATCCCCGTAGCGGGTCACCCCCAAAGCCTCAAAGCGCGCCGAAAGCCCCAGGCGCATCATCTCCAGGGCCATCAGAGACCCCATGCCGCTCCCCGCGTGATGATCCTCGACGGTGAGGATGTGTCCTGTGGCACAGCCCTCCTCCAGAGCGGCCCGATCCACCTCCAGAGGACAGGAGACGCTCCAGACCGAGACCTCAAGGCCCCGTTCGGCCAGCAAACGAGCAGCCGCAAGGGTGGGCTGAGTCATCGCCCCCAGGGCGAAGATCGCCCCATCCGCACCCTTCCGCACCCGAATTGCCCGACCGTACTCGAAACGATAGCTCCCTGCAAAAACCGGAGCTCCACTCTCATCGGCCACGATATCGATCTTGCTGCGTCCCATCGCCAGGCAGATGGACCCCGGCGTACCCAGCATCCAACGCGTCGCACGATCCGTCTGGTTGGGATCGGCCGGGACCACAAGCTTCCAGCCGAAGGTGTTGCGCAACAGGCCCACATAATCGATGCACTGGTGCGTCTTGCCGTCCTCGCCGACGTCCAGGCCCACGTGGGTCAGCACGGTCTTTCCTCCCGCGTGGTTGATATCGTTCAGACGCTGCTGGTTGTAGACCTCGTCGATTCCGAAAACCCCGAAATCCGCCCAGACGGCTACGACCCCGGCGGCGGCGGCGGCCCCGGAGGCCGTGGCCGTGGAGTGCTCCTGGATGCCGCACTGCACAAAATACGATGGGCATTCCTTCCTGAACCCATTTGTCATGACGGAGGGAGCAAGATCGCAGTCGAACACCAGAAGGGGCGTCCTCCCCTCCCGGCCGCAGTTCAGGCGCCCCACATCGACCAAAGCCCTGCTGAATGCCCCGCGGTTGTCCGCCTTCGTCTCACCGTACGTCTGGGGCTCCCCCAAATCCAGGACGGGAACGGGCAATGCGACTTTTCTGCCTGTAAAGGAGGCGGGAGTTTTTCGTCGCGCAAGCGCCATCTCCAGGAGCCTGGGATCCCCCTCCAAACCTTTGACGACGGCCTCGTACACCTCGCCCTGAGGAGCCTTCCCGTGGTAGTCGTGAGTGCCCTCCATGATCCCCCCCTGCCAGCCCATCACGGTCCGGCAAAGCAGCACCGTGGGACGCCCTCGGGACCCGGCGCCGCGCAGCGCCTCGTAGAGCGCGGGGAAGGAGTGTCCGTCGCACTCCACGACCTCCCAGCCATCCGCCTCCCAGAGAGCCCTCAGGTCAAAGGGCATGACCTCGTCGAGCTGCCCCGATATCTGAATCCCATTCCAGTCCACCAGGGCCACGAGGTTCCTGAGCCCTTCTTTGGCCGCCGTACGCCTCGCCTCGGCAAGCTGTCCCTTCGTCTGGCCACCGTCCCCCATCAGGACGTAGACCCGCCCGTCATGCCCGCGCGCCCTCTGGGCCAGGGCAAAGCCCACTCCCGCGGAGAGCCCCTGCCCAAGATTCCCCGTTCCCCAGTCGACGCCCGGGACGTCGCGTTCCACATGTCCCTGAAAGACGCTTCCGCAACGCCGAAAGTGGGCGACCGCCTCCTCCGCGTCGAAAAAACCCCATGCGGCAAGGGCGGCATAAACGCCGGCCGACGTGTGTCCATGCGAGACGACGACATAGTCTCTGTCCAGTCCGCTGCAGTTCTCCGGAGTGAGGTCGGCGACGCCGTAGACGGTCAGGAACATCTCCATGCTGGAAAAGGCTCCCCCAGGATGCCCGCTGTTGGCGGCCGCCACCATGGTCACGGCGTTGATCCGCGCCAAGCGCGCCGCCGTCTCCAGGGAAGCAGTTTGCTCTGCGGACAGCGAGGGGACCGAAAAACGATGCAGGTGGGGCAGGGACATTGCACTTCACTCCTTTTCATGTCGCTCGGGAGGAGGGTTCGTGCAGCTCCAATTCCGGGAAGGAATCAGGAGAAAACGAGCTCCCGAAGAAAGCGGCTCCCGACAAAAACACGGGCCGTTGAACGAATTCAATTATAACAAAGAAAAAAAGGGCCCTCCGAAAACCCGGAAAAGGCCCCAATTTCCTTAAATATGGTCGGGACGAGAGGATTCGAACCTCCGACCCCCTGCACCCCATGCAGATGCGCTAGCCAGGCTGCGCTACGTCCCGAACACGGAAACATATTCTAGCGTATTTTTGAAAAAGATCAAGGTGTTTTTTTACCGGTGTGTGATTTTACGATGAAATCTCCATCCGGAAGTCCCCCGGACGCGGACAGGAACGGCACCTCCCCGCCCCCTGAATACGGTCAAACCGAACCCTTTCATGCATTATGCAGGCGATAAACAACAAAGCAAGCTGTGCGAATCCGTTTCCAGCTACATCAGCATGCTTCTCGGCCAGCCACAGCTGCGCAGAGCGTTACACCATTAAGTATAGGGAATGGACAGAACGCGCTTCGTCGTTGGTCGCCTGCTTATCTCCATGATTGCCGCCCGTCTGCTTGCGGCTGTCGCTCATCGCCCGCAAAATATTTAGAAGGAATCACCTACGGCATCTCCTGAGAAAAATGGAGAAGGTAGCCGTCCGGATCCTGGACGAGGAACTCCCTCTCACGGACGAATTCGTCGCCGACCCTGTATGAACTCACCCTGGGCTCTCGAAACAGGGGAACGCATGCTTGATTCAGCCGGCACAGAATCGGCTCGAGATCATCCACGCTGATCTGAAAGTTCACGCCCCTCCCGAGAGGATAGTCGAGAACCCCCGTATCCCAGTGGCCGTTGACCTCCTCCAGCATGATCTGGGCCTCGCCCAGAGACAGAAATAAAAATTTATCCTCCGCGCGCCCGTACTCCACCCGAAACCCAAGAAGGCCGACGTAAAAGCCCTTGGAACGGTCAAGGTCCCGTACGGACAGCTCCGGAATCAGGGCACAGAATCTCATTTCGCCCCGCTTATCCGATACGCCTCGAAAAAAGTCCGCAGCTCGTTCTTGGCCGACTCGGGAAGTTCATTTTTCCGGACGCCGCGGACCGCTCCCTCCAAGGCCTGAAGCTTGTGCAGGCAGGCCGTGGGGTCGATGTCCCGGATCCTCAGCCAGGCCTCGCGGCTCCCGAGGCGTCTCAGCGTCTCCGGCGTCCGCACTCCCACACGATTCAGCTGTTCCTCCAGCACCGCTCCGATATTGGGCAGAGCGGAAAGTGATTCGCTCATCTCCATTCCTCCCGTTCTCTCTCGGCGTACATGTTTCTTGTTTCAACCGCCTGCCCGGAGATCCGA
Organism: Fretibacterium sp. OH1220_COT-178; assembly: GCF_003860125.1. Classification (NCBI taxonomy): domain Bacteria; kingdom Thermotogati; phylum Synergistota; class Synergistia; order Synergistales; family Aminobacteriaceae; genus Fretibacterium; species Fretibacterium sp. OH1220_COT-178. Next base: position 51,698 of record NZ_RQYL01000002.1, read on the forward strand.
ACGCGAGCCTAGAGCTGCTCCGAGCTCTCGGATGGAATCGAAGACGTAGTCGGCCGGGTTCAAGAGCCAGCAATCGACCAGCAGGCCGCATACGACCGCCGGATCCAGAGCCTTCATCCTCATAATGCTTCTGTGATTGAAGGAGGAGACGATGATGCGGTCCCTCAGGCCGAACTCCCGAATCAGCCCATACACCCGATCCTCGATTCCCTCGTACCAGTACACGCCCGTCTTGAGCTCCACATTGGTTACGACGTCCCGGTCGCGGACGAACCCGAAATAATCCCTCAAGGTGGGAACCCTCTGGGGCGACAGCTCGGGGTACAGTGCCGCGGCGTTCAGAGCGGCCAATTCGCGGGAGGTATGGTCCTGGACGCGTCCCGTACCGTTCGTAGTCCGGTCCACCCGCTCGTCGTGGATGATGACGACCTCGCCATCCCTCGCGAGGTGGACGTCAAACTCGATGCCGTCCGCTCCTGCCTCGAGGGCCTTCTCGAAGGCGAGCATCGTATTCTCGGGGAAGCTCCCCTTGAAGCCACGATGCGCGATGTTCAGCAAACGCTCCCCTCCTCCCGACGGGCGGAGGACCGCCATTTACGGTCCCCTTCCTCAAGTCCCTTATCGACCCTCAGCAGTATAGCATGGGGAGGGGCCGAAAAAGGCGAACGGTTTTGTCGTTCACTCCGTAAACCAGTTGCGCCACCGCCGGATCTCGCCGTCCTGCACGTCCTCCCGCCCCAGGAGCTCGATGGCACGGTCCATCCGCCGCAGCAGGCGGTCCCTGTGCTCCGGCAGCCTCCCCTTGATCGGGAAGGCGTTGGTCTTGTGAGTGCCGTCGTATACGGTCGGAATCTCCAGCAGGGAGAGAAGGCGCCGCCCCTCCATCAGCGACTCGAGAGGCCGCAGGCGCTTGAACTCCCCCGCCCGCACACGGCTCGCCAGTCCCGCTCCCTTGAACAGCACCAAGGTCACCACTGTGAGCTCGAAGGGGCGGGCGGCGTTCAACAGCCTCGCCGTCTCCTCGATATGCTCCTCCGAAAGCGCGCGCCCTCCCAGCCCCAGCATGACGTAGACGGAATAGCGCATACCGGCGCAGTCGAGGGCCCTCATGGCCGAAGCGTTCTCCAAACGTCCCACGCCCTTCTCCTGGTAGCGAAGCACCCGATCCGAGCCGGACTCGATTCCGAGGCAAAGGCGGTCGTATCCAGCCGCGGAGAGCGACCGGAGCTCCGCCTCCGTCTTCGCCAGGACGTCATCCGCTCGGGCAAAGCCGGAGATGTATCCGACCTCGGGAAACGCGGAACGGATTTTCTCGGCAATCCGCAGCAGCTTTTCCGTCGTCAGGGACAGGGGATTTCCTCCGGCCAGGAGGCAGCGCCGCACGGGCCTGCGGTCGCGTCCGTGGATGAAGCGCAGCTTTTCCACGTTGTCGAAGACCTCCGCCAGGGGGATCTCCCGATACCTCATGCCCTGGTTGAGGTCGCAGAAGAGGCAGCGTCCGTAACTGCATCCCACGGTCACGGGAACCTGTACGGCGCGAGACTCGGCCATGGGAACGTAGTAAAAGGGGCCGTACTCCCCGTAAAGCTCTTGCCTGAGCTGTGCCGCCCTCTCGGCGAACCCGCGGTCCACAATGATCCCTCCCCCGTTCCCTCATGATCCTGCTCCCGGTATTTTAACGTTTTTAACCGCCAAAACGAAGAACGTCGACCAACTTGGGTCAACTTGGAGTAAAATAGGCGGAGACATCAGGAACGCCTCTCCCCGGTCGGGCCCCTTCGGCAAGAACGCCGGTTTGCGAGGGTCGTTTTTGTGCTTTTTATTTTCGAAAGGAGACCGACCATGCATAAAGCCGTACCGGTCAACAGGGATACCTGGTGGGTGGGCGTCAACGACTATGAAACGGACCTCTTCGAGTCCCTGTGGGACCTGCCCCAGGGCGTCGCCTACAACGCATACGTCGTGATGGGGGAGAAGACCGCCGCTATCGACACGGTCAAGGGCCCGTGGGTCGACGAGTACATCCAAAAGTTGGAGGAGGTTCTGAACGGACGTCCTCTCGACTATCTGATCATCAACCACATGGAACCCGACCACGCGGGGCTGATCTCCCAGCTGCGGGCGCGCCACCCCGACCTGAAGTTCGTCGGCAACGTCAAGACCATGCCCCTCCTGAAGGGCTATCACGGCATCGACTCCAACACCGTACAGGTGAAGGACGGGGACACTCTCGACCTCGGGGGACACGTGCTGCGGTTTGCGACCGTTCCCATGGTGCACTGGCCGGAGAGCATGGTGACCTTCGACACGACGACGGGCGTCCTGTTCTCCAACGACTCATTCGGCGGCTACGGCGCCCACGAGGGGGGCCTCTTCGACGACGCCAAGACGCGGGAGCGGTGGGAGGACGAGATGCTGCGCTACTACGCGACCATCGTCGGCCGCTACTCCAACGTCGTCCAGGTCGCCCTCAAGAAACTCGCCCCCCTGCCCGTCAAGTTCATCTTCCCCGCCCACGGAACCCTGTTCCGCGACGACGTCGAGCAGGTCATCGAGCTGTACGACCGCTGGAGCCGCTATGAGGCCGAATGCGGCGCCGTCGTCGTCTACGGCTCCATGTACGGCAACACCAGGAGAATGGCCGAGGCCGTCTGTAGCGGACTTTCCGAGAGCGGGGTCAAGAACGTCCGCCTCTACGACGCCGCAAGGAACGGACACTCGTACATCCTGCGCGACATCTGGCGCTACAAGGGATTTGCCCTGCTGGGCTGCACCTACAACACCCTGCTCTTCCCGCCGATGGAGGCCCTCTGCTCGAAACTGCTCAACCGCATGCCCAAGAACCGCCTTTTGGGCATCGCGGGCAGCTACAGCTGGAGCCGCGGTGCGCTGGACGCGCTTCGGGAGTTTGCCGAGAAGATCAAGCTGGAGAAGATCGGCCCCGAAATCGAGGTGTTCACCTCCCCCACCCCCGAGGACCTGGAGCAGTGCGTGGAACTGGGGAAAAACCTGGGACAGCAGGTGGGGGGACCCTGCGGGCTTCGAGGATAACCTAGGTTCTCGCTAAAACGCCGGAGGCATCGATCGTTGGACGCTCCGTCGACGGCGGAGCGTTTTTTCTGAGTTTTGCTATCCATTGAAGGGGTTTTCCTCTTCAACCAGGGAGGGAAAGATTTTGCCCAATTGGCTGAAGGGCTCCGCACTCGTTCTGTTCGGCGCGTTTCTCTGGGGAACGCTCGCCGCGTTCTCCAAGGAGGCGTCGTCCCTGCACCCCGTGACGGGAGCCGTCGTCAGGGCGGCATTGGCGGCCCTGGGCTGTTTCGTCTGGTTCGGGGTGAGAAGTCCGGACGTCCTCAAGGTGGGGCTCAGGGATCTGGTGCTCCTTTGCATTTACGGAGGGGTTTCGGCAGGCTTCATTTATGGAGGATTCATGACCGCCTTGACCTACCTTTCCGTGGCCGCAACCGAAGTGATCTATTACACGTTCCCGCTCTTCACCACCTTCTTCGGCGCGCTGCTCCTGAGGGAACGCCCGACCGCCATGCAAATCCTCTCCGGAATCCTGATCCTGGCCGGCGTGCTCTGCATGGCACTCCTGACGGACTCCGGGGCCGAGACCTCCTTTCCCCTGCCCGGGCTGATCGCCGCCATGCTCTCCGTCCTGGGCATGACGGTCCAGTCCCTGACCATGCGCTGGAACGGGAGGTCCGGTTGGCTGCGCCCCTGGACTCTTTTCAGCTGGGCACAGTTCTTTGCCTTCGTCTGGCTGGCCCTGTACAAAACCCTGACGCTCGGCTGGGCGGACCTCCCCTCGCTCTCCGGCGCCTCCTGGGGATTGCTGCTCTACCTGGGATTCGTCGTCACCCTGCTGGGCTACGGAGCCTACAACCTGGGGCTCCGCCACGTCCGGGCCTCTACGGGCAGCATGCTGGCCTCCTTCGAGCTGGTCACCGCGGTCGTCCTGTCGGCGCTTCTGTTCCATGCGATCCCCTCGACGGGCGAGATCTTGGGGTGCATCATCATCCTGATCGCCCTAGTGATGAGCGCTCGGGGCGCCCAATCCAACGCATCCGCATGAAGCGCGCTCTCCCCGTCCTGCTCAAATACGGGATATCTCTTTTGTGCCTGATCTACGCCTTCCGGGGCGTCCCGCTGAGGGACCTTTGGGGCGCTTTGCGTCGCTTTCCCGTCCCCCCCATGTTCACCGCGGTCGCGGTGTCCTTCGTGGCCTACGCCGTCATGGGGGGGCGGCTCACTCGCATGAACGTTCCCACGCTTTCGTTCCGCTCCTGCTTTTGTGCCGTCCTGGCAGGACTGGCCTTGAACAACGTGCTGCCCGCCAAGGCCGGGGAGGTGGCCAAGGCCGTCTGGATCGGGCGCAGCAACCGCCTGCCCCTGGACACCGCTCTCGGGATCGTCTTCATGGAGCGCTTCTTCGACGTCAACGTCCTGGCGCTGCTGAGCCTGTGGTTCGTCTGGCACATGGGACAGCGCAACGCCGGCCTCCTCCTTCTGCTCTGCCTGGCCGTGGGCTGGTTCGTCCTTTTTCTTCTGCGCCGCAGGCCGGAGCGAGCCGCCTTTTTGGCGCGCCTGCCTCTGCCCCCCAAAATTTCGGAATTTCTCCAGCATTTTCTGTCCGCTCTCGCAAGACACATGTCCGCAGGACGGCTCGCATGGATGACCGCCACCTCCCTGCTGGTGTGGGTCCTCTATTCCCTGGAGATGTACGTCGTGCTCAACGGCGTCGCCGGGCTGGACCTGAACCGGAAGGCCGCCCTGAGCGTCTTTGCCGTCAGCAGCCTGGGGATGCTCCTGCCCTCCTCCCCCGGGGCGATCGGCGTCTACGAGGCCGTCGCCGTCGCGGCCCTGCGGGCCCACGACGTTCCGCACGACCAGGCCCTGGCCGCGGCGCTCTTCGCCCACATGACGCAGTTCGTCCCCGTCACCCTGGCGGGCGGCCTCGCAATGTTGTGTTTTCCCTCGGGGAGGGCGGAGGAGGGAGAGGAGCACGAATCGCCTCTCTCCAAGGAGTGAGGCGGCCCTTACGGGCGAGGGCCGGACCTTCGCAACTGCCGTTGCGAGAGCCCGGCCCAGGAAACGGACTACTGCCTCGTGATGGAGAAGACGACGTCGAATTCGTAAAGTCGGCTGCCGTCCCGGCGCTGTCCCTTGACCGTGACCTCGCCCTCATTGGCGCTCGTCAGATGCACGGAAAGCGTCTGCGTTCCTCCGGGCAGAGCGAACTCGTAACGGTCGCCGCCGACCGACACCGGGGCGAACATCCTGCCGTTGAACTCGTCCCCGACATCGTAGCTCTTGCCCGGAGCCCTGAACTTGCTCCAGAAGCCGAAGATCACCTCTCCGGCATGTTCGAGCCCCGCTTCGACGACGCCCATCCTGAGATAGCCGGCCTCCATAACGGCCTCCGTCTCTCGTCCTCCCTCGATGAAACTGCCGCTCCCGTCGTGGACGTCCCAGGCTCCGTCGAGGGCCGCCGTCGCACCGGGCGCCGGATTCGGCTTGGGAGAGACCCCAGGTCCGGGCTCCGGATTGGGCGCGGGCCTCGCGCCGCTTCCGCCTCCGCCTCCACCGCAGCCGCCCAGGGACAGCAGCGCCACGCACAGCAGTACGATCAGGACACGAGACCAATTGAAACGACGCATCATACATCTCCTCCTTTGAGATCGGACCTTACGTTTTTATGCCTTTTACGTCGTCGATGGATCGGGCTCCGCGGCGCCTCGACAGGAACGGAAACGCCAGAACTCCGGACAAGGAACCGGAAAGGGAGAAGGCCCAAAATATCCCTTGCCCGAACCGGGCGCCCCGTCGGCCGCAAGGACGGCTTTCGCCCAAACGCCCTTGCCGAGTTCTCCCCCTCAGCGCAGCCCCATTCCCAGGAGGAGCAGCTGGAACGACGGCGACATCAACAGGGACACGACGGCGATCAGAATCCCGACGATGCCCAGCGCCGTCTGTTTTTTGGCGACCGCGATCCCCCCGAGCAGAAGGCCCAGGGGCGCGAAGAGGAGCGCCAGAAAAAAGATGCTGACGATGCTGCAGATGACGCTGGATATCCCCAGGGTATTGCTCTGGCCCTGCACCACGACCACGTTCTTCCCCTTCTCCTCGCTGCCTGCGCCCTGACGAACTTCCTTCTCCGACATGAAAAACTCTCCTTTCGTTTTTGCGGGATCCGGCCGGCTCCTCGCTCTTGGAATACGCTTAATTTACTGTTGCAGTTCCCAAAATTCAAATGCGTTTGATCGAAGGCGGGAGCGTTGTGTCTCAATCCGAATCTTCGGGGCCGTCTTTACGAGGCTACTTTACCCAGCCGATTCCCCACACTGAGCCTTCGCTGAAAAACATGAGGCACGAACGGGCCTGCAGAAAAATGCCTCTAGCTTCTGGCCCCGGCCTTCAGCAAGAGTTTTTCGACCCTTTGGCTGTCCTCCAAACGACGCTTCGTCTCCCTCTGCCACTCGCGGTCATTCTCCTTGCCTTCACGGAGGGCGGCCTGCAAATACCGTTGACGGGCGCGGATCAGGGAAAGCGGGGTATCGCCAACCGCGTTTTTGGCGTTGGGGTCGGCACCGACCTGCAGCAAAGCTTGGATGCCCTCGTAAGGCATGTACCCCTCCCTCAGCGCCATGAGGAGAGGCGTGAATCCGCTCCTGCCTCCTCTATTGGGGTCGGCCCCCGCAGCCACAAGTTCCCTGACGAGGCCGATGTCTCTCCGGACCGTCTCCTTCGTCGGCTCGTTGCTGTCGTCATCGTCCCCGGCAGACCGTCCGAGAACGGCCAGAATCGGGGTCGTCCTCCGGATGGGATCCCTGGCGTTCGGGTCGACCCCGGCACGGAGCAGGCGCCGAACCTTGCCGAGATCACCGGCATAACAGGCTCTGATCAATGCCTGCTCCTGCTTGGAAAGAGGTTTTCCCTGCATCTCCTCGAGGCCCTTAGCCCCAGCCTTCAGCAGCAGTTCCTTGACCTCGGCACTTGCGCGGGAGACCTCCATCATGCCAAATTCTTTATAGGCACTCTCGCCGATGACGGCATAGTACAGCGGCGTATCGCCCAGGGGATCGAAAACGTTGACGTCGGCCCCCGCCTCGATGAGCAGACGGACGACCTCCGGATCGACCGCCTTTCCGGCACCATCCCGGACGTAGAAGAGCGCCGCTATCAGGGGCGTGTGCCCTTCCTTATCCCTGAAATTAGCATCGGCCCCCGCCTCGATGAGCGCTCGGACCTTGGCGGCGGAGGGGACGGAGAAGCTATGCCGCGAGGTACTGCACGCGAGGAACAGAGCCGAATGCCCGGACGAACCCAACCCGTCCACCCTGGCGCCGGACTCGAGAAGAAACGCCACAACCCGATCATCCGGGTTCTCCAGGGAGCGTATCAGCGCAGTATCCCCGTTCGGCTGCTTCCCATTGGGGTTCGCGCCCGAACGAACCGCAGCCTGGACCTTCGCCAGATCTCCCTGAGCGCAAAGCTCAAAAAAATCCCCCTGCGCCGCCTGGGACATTCTGACCGCACACGCCGCCATCAGAAAAGAAAACGCGGCAAAACCGATCAAACGACGAGAAAACTCTCCCATGAACGATCCTCCTCTCCGAACGTCAGCCAACTTTCGGCATGAACACGAAAACCCTAATCCTCCCCGGAAGACTCCTCCCAAGTCCCCTCCAGAGCTCGCCGCATCTGCCCCCAGGAGGTTCGAAGCGCTTGCGCCTTCTCATCGGAAAGCCCCTTACCCCGTCTTGGACGAATCAGGCGCTCCAAATACTCCTCTTCGCAAAAATCCAAAATCAGCGCAAAAATCCCATCGTCATAGCTCTCCCTTCTACCACTCCTCCGGTAAAGGGGGTCCAGCCTGGCAGCCCAAGTCTCATTCTGCTTCATGCGACGAAACAGGCGGCTGACGTTCGACTGATCCCTTCCCATGACAATCGCAATTTCATTCTGCCCCCAGTAGAATTTATTGGCCAACCTCCTCCTCTCCATTTTTAAACGGGCAAAGTGTGGAATGGGGATCCGCTCGTCCAGAAAAGCTTCGATCCTTTCCAGGACACTTGCCTCCGTATCCTTCAAGCCCAATTCCATCTGAACGCAATACTGATGCGCAAAAAGCCTCATCCTCTTCTGTACGGCCCTACGCTGTAGAACAAAATTGCGGCACGCCAGGAAAAGCCGCCGACGGCGCTCCCCGTTCAGCCAGTGAGGGACCTCGATCCTCTCGCATACTTCCGGCGAGGTGCTTGAATACGAGTTGGCCTTCGGCATCGATGGTCTTCTCTCCTCTTCGCTCATTCCCCGACCTCCTCAATCAAACGCACGCCTCAGACTCACTACATTGATAATTTATACTGAAACGATGTGTAACTCAAATGCGTTTGATCGCTTTTCTACATTATTCACATTGGACCAAAGGCGAAATATATCAGCGCCCCTCCCACAAATTCGGAGGGGCGCTGATACGTTCTTGTACAGCATCTTTCGAAATCTTGAGTGTGCACTTCGATTCTTAAGGAATCCGTTTACATATAAAATCAGGGCAAGGCATTGAGGCTCTGTCATGAGCCGTCACTTACGTTGCTAAAAACTCAGTCCCCCTCATCTTCCATCGGGGGATGGGTCATTCCGGTTTCCTCATCCTTTTGCGTCGAAAAGCCCTTCGCATAGCGTTCCTTCAGGTCACCGACGGCATCCAATCCCCTGCGAACGGTTGAGGCCGTTGCCGACGCGGCTTGGGAAAAGGCGTTTTTCAACGGCTCCTTGTGCTGAGCTGCAAATTCTCCGACGCTTGTCATTCCCTTTTTAAACATGGACTTCAACAGTTCACCGTCGGCGGTCTGAAAATCGTGGATGACGCCAAGATTCTCGGCACTGAAATAAGGGGCCTCCCTGAAGCCGAGGTTGGAGGCATATAGGACGTGCGGAATCTGTGAGCGGAGTGCATTGTAGTTTTTGCAGGCTGCGTTGTACCGCTCGCGTCTCGTCTGGATATCGCCCTCGAGGTCGCGCAGTTCGTTCATCAGCTGCCGGTAAGTGGTGTTCGCTTTCAGATCAGGAAAGCGTTCTGCACAGGCATTGATGGAGATAAGAGCTTCATTGGTTGCCGCAACGTTCTCGTTCAAACTTCCTGAGACGGTGATGTGCGTAAGCTTCTCGTGCTCTCCATAGGATCGGGCGATATCCATCAGACGGTTCGCCAGATCCGCCCGTTTCTGTACGGACGCCATAATGTTGGCGTTGCACTGTTTGACCTCCTGTGCCATACGGGACAACGAATTGTACCCCAAGACAAAGAATATGATCACTCCAACAACAATCACCAGCAACAGCATTCCGAACATACGGATCACCCTCTTCAAAAATCTGACCATACAAATATTCAACGCAAACAAGAAGGCCCCTCTACGCCAAGAATTCTTGAACCAGCAACTGTCGGCTCCTCCAATATCGGATCTTGTCCACTCAAGAGAAATCAGTCTAAAACTTACCCCACCTCCGCCTCATCGTCAAGGCCGCCCCCAGGGCCGCGCAACCCCACCCCAGCCCCGCATCGCATCCGCTGCCGCCCTCCCCTTCGATCGGGACGGAGGGAGGCGTCGGCTCCGGATTCCATGGGAGATTGGGGTTCGGGCCCGGAAGGGGGAAGGGATCGGCCGGAGGTTCGACGTCGGGCGTACCCGGAACGCCGGGATCCGGAGTATCCGGAGCATCGGGGTTCCCGGGCCCCGCGGGATCGATGCCCGCAGCTTTCGCCAAAGAGGGAGTGCCGTACTTGGACAGAGGCTCTCCGTTGCTCTTCATGGCTGGAGCGGCCTTGGTGGAACGAGTCATCTTTTCGATGATCGCCGCGGCTCCGAGCCCGGGATCCTTTGCGGACAAAGCCGCGACCATTCCGGCGATGTGAGGAGAGGACATGGACGTTCCTTTGCCGAAAAGAACCAGCTCATCGAAACCGCCGCGGGACGTACCGGAGCCGTACCCGACAATCCCCTTCCCCGGCGCCTGGAAATGGACGAACTCTCCGCTGTAGTTCGAGAAATCGGAGGCGGAGCCGTCCTTATTGACGCTCCCTACGGTAATGAGCCCCTTCAAGCCGATGTAGCTTCCGGGGTAGACGTACTCGCCCGCATCCCAACCGTCGCCACCCCTCTCGACCGGTTTGCCGACGGGCAAATTCTCGTTCCCAGCCGACGTGACGAAGACGAACCTGTCCTGCTTATCCATGGCCTCAAGGGCAAAATATACGGGATCGTAGCCTCCGCCCGCCATTCGCCCCGCAGCGATCTCCTCGGGCGTGTTGGGGAAAAAATATCCCAAGGACATATTGATGGCACGAACGCCCTCGAACTGGTGTCCCGCGATGTCGTTCAGAGCATCCACAATAAAATTGGTACTTCCCTTCTTGTTGACGCCCATAACCTTCATGGCCGCTACCCTCGCCCCCGGCGTCACTCCGGTGACATCCAATTTTCCGTCGGCGACGGCCACACTGGAAACGAACGTTCCGTGTCCGTTGTAGTCCTGCCACTCGGGCATTCCAGCATCCCCGGGCTCATCGAGATAAGCGCGGCTGAGGGAGTAGTCGATCAGATGCCCGAGAGGCCCCTGGGAATCGATCCCCGTGTCGAGCACGTAAACGACCTGTCCGCTCACGTCGACATCGGCAAGAGGAGCATCGATCATTTCCGTATTGAAGTTGTTGGCCCTCTTGGCGGCAATCTCCGCCCCCGTCCCGTAGATGGGCCGGTCGAAGGCCACGCCGCCGACATTCGCGTCCTTGGCCAACGCCTCGGCAAACGCCTTCTCGTCGCCCACGGGCCGCATCAGGGCGAGGACCTCGCCGTCCAGAACCAAATTCTCGTACACCTTGACGACCATGCCCCCGGCGCCCGCCGCCGTCATGGTCGCGGCCATCGTGCGGGCCGACTCCGCGCCGGCCGTGCTCACCGTTCCGGGCACGACCTTCGGAGCCTTCATACGGACGATGACGTCCCCGAACGCCGCGGATACGAACAGCACCGACAAGAGGAAACCCAAGCCCAACAAACGTTTCATGAAAAATCCTCCTCCTCGCACCAGCAGAATAAAATGTGCCGCCATGGAAGCAAAACCCATCAACAGCCCTCGACGCGAACCGCTCCGTGTCTCCCCCGGCGGCCCCCCACCCTCAGCGGGAGCTCAACCGTTTCAGCACCCTTTTCAGCGCCGGGACGTCCTTGGCGTAGTCCAGCGGCGTCTGGCCGAACTGGTCCTTGATCCGTGGGTCGGCCCCCGCGTCCAGCAGGACCTCGACCATCGCGGGGGACTGCGACCGAAGCGCCGCGCAGCTCAGGGCCGTCATGCCCATGTCGTTCTGGGCGTCCACCCTGGCCCCGGCCCGGATCAGCTCCGTCACGATCTCCAGATTGGAGGACGCGGAGGCGGCCAGCATCAAAGCCGTCATCGACATCGCAAAATCGCCCTTCAGCTTCAGCGCCTTCAGCGACTCGACCTTGGAGAGGTCTATCGGCATGCGCACGGCGGCATTGGGGTTGGCGCCGGCCTTCAGCAGGGCACGGACAACCGAGGGCTCGCCGTTCTTGATGATCGCCCCGATGAGGATGGAGACGGGAGATATCTCCTCCGTTATGCCGACGCTGGCGTTGGGGTCGGCTCCCGCCTCCAGCAAGAGCGTCACATGGCGGGGGTCCCGCTGCATCACAGCCGCGAGAAACAGCGCCGTAATTCCCTTGTTCGCCACGGCATTGACGTCCGCACCGCGCTTCAGCAGCAGGGAGAGGACCTGGGGGGACGAGTTCCTGCCGGCGGCCACCATCAGCGCGGTCATCCCGTTGGACGCCCTCGAGTTGGGGTCCGCGCCGCCATCCAGAGCCCGCTCCACGTCCGCCGCGGAGCCCCTCTGGCAGACGTTCAGAAACGTCGTGTCCGCCCGCGCAGGCCCGACGCAGGACAGAAGCAACAGCGCCAGAACCCACAGGCCATTCCTCAATCCCGTCCGCATGAAACCTTGCCGCCGCTTCGCCGCTCCCAACGACCTCATTTCCGCATCCCTCCCGACAGATTTGTACTCCAAAAGGGGCGTCGCATCCCCCTCTTATCGCCTGCTATTTTAGGAGCGGCATAAAATTTTTCAAATGCGTCTGATCGGATTCTTTCGCCGGCTCCCCCCGCATGCGCCCGCCCGCTTGTAAAAATGCGCGGCCCGGTATATTCTGAATTGCACGCGGGAAACACGCCAACCCCGAATCGAGGAGGCCTGGAGATGTCGGACATTCACCCCTTCCCCACACCGGAACAGAGACGGGCGATGGAGAAACGGTGCCGCTGGCTGCAGAAGTCCCGAAAAATTCTGGAGCGCCGCCTGGCGTTTTACGTCCGCACCTACAACCAGGTGGAGTTCGACGACCCCTTGGGACGCCGCGAGGCGATGGGCGAGCTGCTGAACGACGATCCCAGCCTCCGCATCCCCGCCCTCTCCGGGCTCGTCTTTCATGGAACGACCCCCCTGTGGAACCAGTTCGACATCGCCGTCGTCATGGACCGCAACCAGTCGAACATCTCGCGGACCCTGAAGGAGATCAAGGACGGGGACAAGTATCCGGAGGACTGGAAGCGGCGCCTGGCGGAATGCACCCACGAGGCGGACGGCAAGACGGCCGGCTACGACGAGCGCGTCTTTGCCCTGCTCCTGGACTGCCAGGAGGAGGACTACCTCCAGCGCCTCCTCTCGCCCCGCCGGGGCTCCGGCCCCCGCACGCCCGAGGAGGCGGCGCGGATCCGCCGTTACTGGGAGGAGGAGAAGAGGAGGGCCGAAGCGGATATCGACCTCTTGGGCCTTACGGATCGGGATGTCTGGGAGCTGCATCCGAACACCGAGGACCGGACCGATACGGAGCTCCCCAGCCTGAAGGACGCCTTCATGGAACTGCTGCGCGGAATGGCGCGCTGGAAGGGCGCCTGGGCCATCGCCACGCTCTTCTCGATATACACGGAGCTGTCCACCTTCTTTCACAACCTCTACGCCTGGTTTCCCCTGATCTCCCTGGCCGTCGTCGTCCTTTGCATCCTGTTGCTGCGGCGCCGGGCCTCGGGCACGTCCCTCTGGCGCTCCGTCGGCTCCACCGCGCTCCTGATCCTGAGCATATGGACCGTCTGTTTCGTCGGGCGCGGATTCTCCGTGGAGAACCCCAGCCTCCTGACCCGGCTCCCCCTGATGGAAAAACTTCAGGAGGGGATCGCCAAACTGGAGGGCATCGAGGCACGGCGCAGCGCTCAGACCAAGGCTCTGCTGGAGGAAGCCCTGAACGTGACCGACGCCTTTTTGCTGGAGCGGCGCGGGAACGACACGCCCGTATCGGACACGGAATACCAGCAGATGCTCCGGCGCACCGAGGTCCGGGAGGTCCCCGAGCCCCTTTGGTCCCTCCGCTGCGCGCTGCGCGTCAACGAGGCCCGAATCTATCTCGATTGGGCGGTCGACGATTATCGGTCGGGCCTGACGAAGCTCCGGACGGCGGAGCGGCTGCTGCTGCAAAGCCGGGCCGAACTGGAGGCGCCCGACCGGCGGAGCCCCGAAGGAGACGAGCTCAGAGGCCGGATCGCCTCCGTATTCGCAAGCGTTCTCTTTGCCGGCCTGGAACGCGGCCTGTGGGAGGGGCGCGCGGACGAGGCCATCCGTGCCGCCGAGGAAGCGGCTGCGCTTTTTAGGGACCGGAGGCCGTTGGAGGCGATAGCGGCGCTGGAGACGCGTTCGCACCTTTACTGTTTCCGCGCGGGACTGGCCATCGACCCGGACTCCGGGGACCTGAGGCGCGCCGAGGCCGCAGCTGAAGAGGGGCTCGTCCTTTCCTCCCGGAACGAAAACTTTCTGCATCCCGCGCTCTCCCTGGCGCTGGGGCTCGCCATGGCCGCCGGAGACCGGAACGAGGAGGCCGTCCGAGCCTTCCGGGACGGCATACGGCACACGGACATGCAGTTTCAACCCAACCTGTACGTCGCGCTCTCCGCGGCGCTGGCGGAATCCTGCGCCGCGATGCACCTGGAGAGGGAGGACCCCGACTCGCGCATGGAGGCCGAGGAGGCCCTGTCGGCAGCGATCGGCGTCCTCAATCGCCACGCCCACATGACCTCCGACGCCTTCCTTCAGTTCGCCCTGGCACGGGCATCGACGGCCGTGGGGCTGGCGACGGGCTCCCGACAGGAGCTCGACAGGGCACTGGACGCCGTAGACCGGGTCCTGGAGATCTGGACGTTCACCCCCTACACCTCCAACCACATACAGGCGACCTACACCAAAGCCCTGATCCTGACGAGCTCCGCACTCATTCCTCAAAAGCACGAGGATTTCGGCAAGCTGGAGAAGGAGGGAAGCGAAATGGATTCTCCGCTTGGAGACCTCGTCCGCAATGCGGCGCGCGAGGCACGCCGGCGGCGTACACTCATGGATCGTGCAACCGGCATGAAAGCCCTGCAGAAGGCCGTGGAAATCCTGGAGAAGATAGCCTATTACGACCGCACCAATCCGACCCTGTCGCAGAAGTGCGCCGCGGATCTGTTCAACGCGTACATGGTCCTGGCGGAATCTCACGCCATCGCGGGCGCCATGAGGACGCTGCACGGCGAGCCGGGGGGCGGGGACCATTACGCCGCCTCCGCAAAGGCCATCGGACGCGCTCGAGAAGTGGCCGGGGGACAAGGTGCGGATAGGATATTGCGCGCGGAGAAATTCCTTAGAGAGTCCCGGCTGAAGGCCGGAGTGGCGGAAATGCTGATGTCCCTGACGGGAAAAAGTTCGGAGGACCTCATCGGGGACCGGTAGGTCTGCTCGTCCCCGCGTCCGGCGGAATTTCCCGCCGAATTGCCGCTTTCTGCCCCGGGATGTGCCGTCGTACTTGTCAAACTCTTTTTTGCATGGTAGAATTTCTGCCACAATCGAATACCGTTTATCAAGAGCATGGGGAGAGAGTCAGCTCGATGATCCTGCGCCAACCTGTCCGATATCGGTCAAGGTGGTCCCGCTGACAGCGATAAGTGGAGAGTCGCCGCTTTATGCGATATGCCGCCTTGTTCGCAGGGCGGCTTTTTTATTTTCAGTAGGACGGAGGAACGTCATGAAGGATTTTTTCAATCTGCCGACGCCCAGCTATACGTTCGAGATCTTTCCCCCCAAGGGGTCGGACAATCTTGCGGGCACTTACGCCACGGTGGACGCCCTGGCCAGCCTCAGCCCGGACCTGATCAGCGTCACCTACGGCGCGGGCGGGACCAGCCGAGACAACACGCTCTGCATCGCATCCGGCATCCAGAACCGGTACGACATCTGGGGCCTGGCTCATCTGACCTGCGTCGGCAGTACGAAGGAGAACATCGGCCAGATCCTCGACGAGCTTCGGGACAACGGCGTCCGCAACGTCCTGGCCCTGAGGGGCGACCTGAAGGAGCCCTCCGACCTCGGAGAGTTCCGCCACGCCTCCGACCTGATCACCTTCATAAAGGAGCGCGAGGGATTCCATGTATTCGCCGCCTGCTACCCCGAAAAGCACCTCGAGGCCCCCAGCCCCGAGGAGGACCTGTTCCGTCTCAAGGAAAAATCGGACCTCGGCGTGGACGCCCTGATATCCCAGCTGTTCTTCGACAACGACGTCTTCTGCCGCTTCCGGGACAGGGCCCGCGCCGCCGGCGTGACGGCTCCCATGATCGCGGGCATCATGCCGATCACATCCGCCACGCAGATCGACAAGATGATCACGATGTGCGGCGCCACGGTGCCCGAGCGCGTCCGCCGCTTCGTCGGGGCCTACGGGCACAACAGCCGCGCCCTCAAGGAGGCGGGCATCGCCTACGCGACCGAGCAGATCATCGACCTCCTGGCCCGCGGCGTCGACGGAATCCACCTCTACACCATGAACCAGGCGGACGTCGTCCGCCATATCGACGAGAACATCAGGGGCATCCTCTACTCCACTCGGGTGAAAAGGAACTGACCTCGGCGATGCAGGCTGGCGCATCCATGGTCAACGACGCCCTGCGGTTCATGGGCGTCCCCCCGGAGGGCCGAGGCGGGGAACTGGCCGAAAAGGTCCTGCAGGCCTTCGAGGCACTGGAACGCTTCATTACGCCGCGTACCGTCTGGGGCCGTTTTTCGGTCAGCACGGAGGAGCGGGAAATCCTGCTGGCCGGCGACATCCGCATCGGGAGCGCCGATCTCGCCCGGCTCATGGCGCATTCCCGCGAGTGCTGGGCCGTGGCCGTGACTCTGGGGCCCGAGACGGACCGACGGATCCTCCTGGCCCAAAAGAGGGACATGCTGGAGGGCATGGCGTTGGACGCCTGCGCCTCGGTTCGTGCCGACGCCCTTTGCGACGAGACCGAGAGGAAAATCCTCCAGGAGCTCCGGGAGGGGGAGTTCCCGACGATGCGCTTCAGCCCCGGCTACGGCGACGCGCCCCTGTCCGCATCGAAGGAGATCATCAATCTCCTGGACGCGACGCGGCGCATCGGCCTGGCCATGACGCGCTCGTACATGATGACACCGGTGAAGTCCATCACCGCGCTGATCGGAATTTCGGATCGGAGGGAGGACCGCGGCCGCAGCTGCGACCAATGCACGCTCGGCGCGGCCTGCCCCTATCGAAAAAGGGGAGAACGCTGTGGGACATAAAAAAGACCGAAAGACGCTCGGACAGGACATCCTGTTCTTCGACGGGGGAATGGGGACGATGCTTCAGGCTCGCGGCCTCCGGCTCCGCGAGCTGCCCGAGACCCTGAACATCACCCATCCGGACCTGATCGGGGCCATCCACAGGGAATACCTGGCGGCCGGGGCCGACTTCGTCACGACCAACACGTTCGGAGCCAACCGCTACAAGCTGGAGCGGTCCGGAAATTCGGTCGCGGAGGTGGTATCCGCGGCCGTGGGCATCGCCCGCTCCGCGGCGGACGAGTTCGGCGCCCGCGTGGCCCTGGACATCGGGCCTTCCGGCAAGGTTCTGGCTCCCCTGGGGGACGCCGCGTTCGAGGACGTCTACGAAACCGTGGCCGAACAGGTCCGGGCCGGCGCCTCGGGATGCGACGTCGTTCTGTTGGAGACCTTCACCGATCTCTACGAGCTCAAGGCATCGCTTCTGGCGGTGAAGGAGAACTGTTCCCTCCCCGTGTTCGCGACCATGAGCTTCGAGGAGGGGGGGCGCACCTTCTTCGGGACGGGCATCGACTCCATGGTGCTTACGCTCGAGGGGCTGGGCGTCTCGGCCCTGGGGGTCAACTGCTCGCTTGGGCCCGTTCAGCTGGAGCCCATCGTTCGGGCGATCTGCGCACGCGCGCACATCCCCGTGATGGTTCAGCCCAACGCGGGCCTGCCGGTGATGCGGGACGGAGTCTCCTCCTACGACGTGACGCCCGCCCAGTTCGCGGACGTGATGGCCCGCTTCGCCGATCTGGGCGTCGCCATCCTGGGCGGCTGCTGTGGCACAAATCCGGATTACATCGCCCGGACGGTACAGGCCGTGAAACGGAGAACCTCCTTTGTGGTTCCCCGCACGGTCGCCAACGTGACAGCCATCTGCACACCGGCGAAGGCCGTGGTCTTCGATGACGACTTCACGATCATCGGAGAACGGCTGAATCCCACGGGGAAAAAGTCTCTCCAGGCCGCTCTGCGCGCCGGGGACATGGACTATGTCCTGAAGGAGGCGCTGAAGCAGTACGACCAGGGAGCCCACGTCCTGGACGTCAACGTGGGGCTGCCGGACGTCGACGAACCCGCCCTGCTGACTCGGGCCGTCACGGAGATACAGGGCATCATCGACCTTCCCCTGCAGCTCGACTCCGCCAGTGCCGGGGCTCTGGAGGCCGCGGCGCGCGTCTACAACGGCAAGCCTTTGATCAACTCGGTAAACGGCAAGGAGTCCAGCCTCCGAACCGTTCTGCCGGTCGTCAAAAAATACGGGGCCTGCGTCCTCGGGCTGACGCTCGACGACTCCGGCATTCCGGAGTCCGCCGAGGCGCGTCTTGCCGTGGCGCGCCGCATCGTAGACGAGGCGGAACGGCTGGGCATTCCCCGACACGACATCCTGATCGACTGCCTGACCCTGACGGCCTCGGCGCAACAGGATCTGGTCCGGGAGACCCTGAAGGCCGTGCGGATGGTCAAGGAGGAGCTGGGCGTACGGACCGTTCTGGGGCTCAGCAACGTGTCGTTCGGCCTACCCAGGCGCCCCCTGGTGAACCGAACCATGTTCGCGGCCGCCTTGATGCAGGGGCTGGACGCGGCCATCATCAACCCCGGCGATGCCGGCATGCGGGAAACGCTGGCCGCGTGGCGGCTTCTCATCGGGACGGACCGGAACGCGCAGGACTATATCGCCTACTGCGAGGAACATCCGGAGTCCGAGTCCATCTCCTCGGCGCAAAGCACCGCGCCCAAGGGTCCGGACTCGGTGGACAAGGGCGATCTTGCCTCCGCCATAGCCCGGGGACTGAAGGACGAGGCGGCGGAACGAACGCGGGAGCTCCTGGGAACCATCCCTCCCCTCGAGGTCATCGAGCGGCACATCGTCCCCGCCCTCGACGCCGTGGGACGGGACTACGAGGCCAAGCGCCTCTTCCTCCCGCAGCTGATCAAGTCCGCCGAGGCGGCGAAGGCAGCCTTCGAGCGTCTGCGGGAAAGGCTGGCCGCAGGATCCAGCGATGGGGCGGCACCCGGGGAACCGATTGCCCTGGCCACGGTCTATGGCGACGTCCACGACATCGGCAAGAACATCGTCAAGGTCATCCTGGAGAACTACAACTTCCGGGTCTTCGACCTCGGCAAGGACGTCCCTCCGGAGCGGGTCGTCGCCGAGGTGAAGCGGAACGGCATCCGGATCGTCGGCCTGAGCGCCCTGATGACGACTACCGTTGCCAGCATGAAGGACACCATAGAAAAACTGCGCCGGGAGTGTCCTGAGGTGAAGGTGATCGTGGGCGGCGCCGTCCTGACCCCCGATTTGGCCAAGTACGTGGATGCGGACCACTACGCCCGCGATGCCATGGAGGCCGTGCGGATCGCCACGCAGATCTCCGCCACAACCACAGCTTGACAAGCCGAGTGTTCAAAAATGACAGATCGGAACAAAATGCCTTTGCGCCAAGTTTACCTCCAAAGAAAAAATGGGGTGTATTTTGCGGATACCGGAATCACGAAAGATCTCTGGAAAATGTTGTTGAAAGATCCGGCCATTTTTACCCCCAGGTCCCTGGACATGATCGAAAAATGGTACGGCTCACCCAATTGCGAGGCAACGTTCCAGGACGTTCAGGAACGCTATCCCGAGCAGTACGGCAACAAAAGACGATCCTGCTTTAACGGGATTATCGTAGGCCTGGGCAAACGCATAGGCAAAAGACTAAAAATAGAGGTCGTCAACAACATCTACTTGAACGGCAAAAACGCTTATTTCGTCATCATCGTTGATGGATGGTACGAGAAGGCAAAGGGCGGAGCGTTCGTCTGGAAGCTGAAGGACGAACTGGTCGAGGCACTCGACGAACTGAACTGTTTTCAGGATAGTCCTATCGGCGAGCCGCTGGAAACCATAGTGCCAACATCCGGTATAGAGGGTGCAAAAAAGCAGTATTACGTGACTCGTTACGAACGGAGCTCCAAGAACAGAAGAGCTGCGATTAGGCTTCATGGTACGACCTGCCAGATATGTGGATTCAATTTTGAAAACGCCTACGGGGTTTTGGGAAAGGATTTTATAGAGGTGCATCACGTCCATCCGCTGTCTTCACGAGATGAGGTCATTGAAATCGATCCCGGAAAAGACTTGATTTGCCTTTGCTCCAATTGTCACTCCATGATCCATCGCAATCCTTCTACAGTGCTTTCCCCTCAGGAACTTAAAGGAATCTTAGAGCAGTCGCAAGGCTAAAGCCGAAGAAAATAATCAGAACCACCGGCCCTGTAAGGGCCCCATACCGGCAGCCCTGACGGACCCTGAAGCCGCGCCGCCCGCAACTCCGTCTCCGGCTGCCCCTGAAGGGGCCCCTTATTTGTCTTTTCTTACCCTGTCCTTTTTCTTGACCCTGGTCCACCCTTGCGCTCACACAAGGTCCGGGTTATCTTGCCGATCTCCATTTTGTGTCGACCGTAGACTATCTGGCGGCGATACTTCCGCGCAAACACTATGTGATATTTACAACTCCAGCTCGTGTGTGCCAAGGTTCCCTTGTCCGGCTTTTCCCTCCTGTATCGTGATGCGGATCGGCGTCCTCTCTCTTTACTCGAGGGAAAATAATTCTCATAGCTGGAAGATTTCTTATCCCCCGGCGGAGCCGGTGGGTCTCGAAAACACCAACCTGGAGCGTCCTTTCCGCAGGCCGCACAAGACGGGAATTTGGACGTTTTTTCTCTGGCCTCCCGATTTTGCATCGACCTCTCTTACCGGCGCTTCTCCACGGAACTTGGGCAGAGAGAAGTTTTTCCGTCTTCTCCCTGTCGTGTCGCGACCATTTTATTTTCAGCTGCAAAAAAACTGCAAATAAATTTTGCCGTATCTCGCCGAGCACTCGACGCAATCCTCCTTCTTTTTGCATTTTTTTTGCACCCGTGTGTTAGCCTTCTTCTCGGTTCCGCAGCAACCGCCGTTTCCGGCCGCAAGCTTTGGCCTTCAGGAGCGATGCAAGCGTCAGCCGAGTCCGGAAAGCCGGATTTTCCGGGTCCGCGCCGAGAAACGACCTGATGCGGGGCGCGGAAAATCCCGCAGCAAAAGCACGAACACCGCTGAAAACATAAGGGGGTCATCGGGAATGTCTGTCGAAAAAGTGCGCGAACTGATGGTCGCAGGGGACGGCGACGAGGCCGTCGCGAAGGTCAAGGAGCTGTTGGAGAAGGGGGTCGACGCCAAGGAGATCATGGCGGGCCTGACGGAGGAGATGGGAGTTCTGGGCCAGAAGTTCGAGAACTTCGAGGTCTTCCTTCCGGACCTCATGGTCGCTGGAGACGCCTTCATGCAGATCATGAACGACGTCCTCAAGGAGCGCCTGGTCGGAGACGGCACGGACAAAAAGCCCACCACCGTGATCATCGGCACCGTCAAGGGCGATTACCACGATATTGGAAAGAACATTGTGGGCATCGTTCTGCAGGCGAACGGTTTCAACGTCGTCGACCTGGGAGCGGATGTCGACCCCGTCGCATACATGGAGGCGGCCCGTAAGGAGAAGGCCGCTGTCGTGGGGCTTTCCGCCCTGATGACCACGACGATGCCCGGCCAGGAGGAGTTCATCAAGCTGGTGAAGGACGCCGGGGACCAGGGGAAATATCTGGTCTGCGTCGGCGGAGCTCCCACCTCCGTCGAATGGGCGGAGCGCATCGGAGCCGACGTCTGGTCCTTCGACGCCTTCGAGTGCGCGGCGAAAATCAAGGACCTTCTGAAATAGCCGGATCGGTCATCGACGTAAAGACGGGGAGGAATCGATATCATGTCGACGTTCAGAATGTGGGAAGTTTTTGCCAAGGCGGACGAGGGCCCCTTCTACAAGGACCAGGGGGAGTGGATGCTCAAGAGCTTCATCCCCGAGATGAGGCGGGTCATCAAGGAATATGACATCAAATACGACGGGAAGACCATCGTCAACTGCGACGATGCCCTGGCCGACCGCGTGTGGGCGGCGGCAAAGGACTTTTTCGTCTCCGTCGGAGTCTACCATCAGGACACGCACCGCGTCATGAAGTTCTCCGAGCGGGAGGTCAACGAGGTCCTCTACACCAAGCGGCCCAAGTATCTCATCGGAGCGGGACACGATCAGCGCTGGCTGCAGGTCCGGTCCATCGAGGACAAGGAGCGTCGCCCCTTCCACCTCTTCAGCCCCGACGCGAATTTCAGCACGGACATCCACAAGAAGGCCTGCATGGCCTACCTCAAGGAACCCCTGCTCGACGGGCTTTGTGCTCCTCTGATCGAGGATTTCATGGGCCGCAAGGCGACGTCCCAGACCCCCACGGAGGTGGCGGCCGCCATGGAGCACGCCATGAACCTTCGGGACGCCCAACGCCTGGTCGGCAAGCCGGACGTCTGGACCGTCTCGGTGGGCACCGCCGAGACCGATCAGGCCCAGATCGCCGCGGCGAACGCCGAATGGGGCGTTCGTCCCTCGCACCGGGACGGGCGCATGGTCTCCATCCTCACCGAGATGACCACCAACGACGCCATGCTCAACAAGTCCATGCACTACCGCTCCTACGGCAACGTCTTCGGCAACCTTTGCGGGGCCATCTTCGGCGGGCACGCGGGAGGCGCCGAGGGAACGCTCGTCCTGCAGACGGCCTACAACATCGAGGGAGCGTGTCTGTACGGGTCCTGCTGGGCCTTGAATTTCCCCTTCCACCTGAAGTGGCAGTCCACCACGACCCGGGAGCTGCTGTGGCTCCAGAGCGTCCTCACCCAGGCGCTGTCCCGCAATTCCAACCTCATTCTCCTGAACAACCTTTTCGCCAACGCCGGCCCCGGAACGGAGCAGCTGTACTGGGAGTGCGCGAACCACGCCCTGGCCACCGAGTCCTCGGGCGGCAATCCCTGGGGCGCCGCGACCTGCCGCAACAAATTCACCGATCACGCCACGCCGCTGGAGTCCCGCTTCTACCACGAGGTCTCGGAGGCCTCCTTCAAGATGCGCTTGCCCCGGGCGAAGGCCGAGGAGCTCTGCCAGAAGATCATGGCGAAGTACGAGAAGCTCATCCCGACGGACAACTACGGAAAGACCATCCAGGAGGTCTACGACATGGATCGGCTGACTCCGAGGCAGGAGTACCTGGATCAGTACGAGCGTATGAGAGACGAGCTCTGTGCGATGGGACTCGAGTTCCCCTATTAAAGTAAGGAAGGTGGGGTCGGGGTGCGGCGTGCGTCCCGACCCCACCCTATCCGACAAGGACGACGAGGTGAGGAGATGAACGGAAAGGAAAGGGTTTTAAAGGCCTTGCGTTTCGAGGAAGTGGACCGGGTCCCGTGGGTCCCCTTCACGGGGGTCCACGTGGCGAAACTGGTGAACAGCGACGCCCCCAGCTTGCTGACCCGGGCGGACGTCCTGGTCGAGGCCGTGGCGGCTGCGGCGGAACGCTATCACGCGGACGGGGTCTGCTCCGCCTTCGACCTTCAGGCGGAGGCCGAAGCGCTGGGCTGCACGCTCCATTGGCCGAAGAACAATCCCCCCGCCGTCACGGGGCACATCCTGGCGGAGGGCAAGGCGTTGGCGGACCTTCCGGAGTTCACGCGCGAGAGCGGCCGTCTTCCCATCTTCTTCGAGGCCACCCGCAAATTGGTCGAGCGTCTGGGAGACCGTGTGGCCGTCTTCGCGCTCTGCTGCGGTCCCTTCACCCTGGCTCTCCACCTCCGGGGCTCGACGTTCATCATGGATATGATCAAAAAGCCCGACGAGGCTCATGCGGTGCTCAAATACTGCGCGGAGATCTCCCGCAGGATGGGAGAGTGGTACATGGAGACGGGAGCCCACATCATCGCCGTCGTCGATCCCATGACCAGCCAGATCTCGCCCAAGCACTTCGAGACCTTCGTCACCCCCTACGTCAAGCCGGTCATCGACGAGGTGCGCGGACGCAACGGCATCGTGACGCTCTTCTGCTGCGGCAACGCGACAAAGAACATCGAGCTGATGATGAAATGTTCGCCTAATGCGATCGCTTTTGACGAACAGGTCGATCTGGCCTTCGTCCGGGACCTCGCCCATCAGTACAAGGTGTGCTTCGAGGGCAACATCCCGCTGACGACGACCCTGCTCTTCGGCTCGCCCAAGGAGTGCGTCGAGGATGTGAAAAAACGCATCGCCATCGGCGGCAAGCAAGGCTATATCCTGTCGCCCGGCTGCGATCTGCCCTACGACACGCCCTTCTACAACCTCGAGGCCGTCGGGCTTTACGCCGCGACGGGCGAGGAGCCGTCCGACACGGCGGGCTTCCTCTCCCTGGAGGACGCGCTCAGCCAGGCCGAGGAATCCGGCGAGGTGTTCGAGGACGTCGTCGTGGAGCCGGGCCGAGTGTTCATCGAGATCGTAACTCTGGACTCCGAGGGCTGCGCGCCGTGCCAGTACATGTGCGAGGCCGTCAGGTCCGTGGAGGAACGCTACGGGGACAAGCTGCGTTGGAGGGAGTCGCTCATCAAGAGCGTCGCGGGAATAAAGAGAACCCAGGCCCTGGGGGTCTCGACCCTTCCCACCCTGCTCATCAACAACGAGGTCGTCTTCGACAACATCACCCCCACCTCGGAGGAGCTCATCAAGGAGATCGACAAACGCCTGGGGTGATCGGGCCCCATCCTGAGTCACGAAGGCCGAAATTCAACGACAACGAAAGAAGCGAGGGGAGAAAAACATGGAGAGAGAAAGAAAACCGAGTTTCCCACTGGCGCTCGTCACCTTTATCGGCGTCGCGGCGATCATCAGCTACGGGCTTTTGGGCCTGGGGTTGGACGCGCACATCCCCATCGCCATCGCCGCGGGCTTCGCCGCCATCATCGGAAAGTGCTTCGTCGGCATCGAATGGTCGGAGATGGAGAACTCCGTATTCGCCGCCATAACCTCCTCACTGAGTGCGTTGCTGATCCTCATCGCCATAGGGATGCTCGTGGGCTCCTGGGTCCTTTCCGGCGTGGTGCCGGGGATGATCTACTACGGCCTCAACCTCCTTTCTCCGGGGATCTTCCTGCTGGCCACCCTGTTGCTTTGTTCCGTGACCTCCCTGGCCACGGGTTCCTCCTGGGGGGTCGGCGGGACCGTCGGCGTGGCCCTCATCGGAATCGCCGCCGGACTTGGAATCCCCGCGCCCCTCACGGCAGGCGTCGTCATCTCGGGCGCCTACTTCGGGGACAAGATGTCCCCCCTGTCCGACACCACCAACCTGGCTCCGGCCGTGTCGGGTTCCAATCTCTTCGATCACATCCGGGCAATGATCTGGACCACCGTGCCCTCCTATCTCATTGTGATGGCGATAACCCTCTACCTGGGCACCCACTACGCCGGAGCATCCGCAAATTTCGACGCCAGCCGAATTCAGGCGCTGCAGACCCTCATGGCCAAAGAGTTCCCGATCAGCCCCGTCTACACGGCCGTCCCCGCCCTGCTCGTTCTGGTTCTGGCCATCCTGAGATTTCCGGCCATTCCCAGCATGATGGCCGGCGTCGCGGCCGCCTCGGTGTTTTCCCTGATCCAGGGACACAGCCTTCACGACGTTCTGAACGTCCTGCACTACGGATACGAATCCACGATCGCCTCCCAGTTCTCCAGCCTTTCGATCGACAAAGTGCCGGAGCTGCTGGCCCAGCTGAACCTCACGGGTCTTTCGCCCGAGATGGCCCACGACGCGGGGAACCTCCTCACCGAGCTCCTGAAGAAGGGGGGCGTGGACAGCATGATGTGGTCCCTGTCCCTCATCATCATCGCGTTGATCCTGGGGGGAATCATGGAGAGCTGCCGCTATCTCGACGTCCTGCTCACCCCCCTGCTCAATCGCGTCCGGTCCGTGGGCGGTCTGGTCTCGCTCGTCGCGGCCTCCTGTGTCGCCGGCAACTTCTTCCTGGGCGACCAATACCTGGGAATCGTCGTCCCCGGGCGCATGTTCAAGAACGCCGTCGCCCGCTCCGGGCTCTCGCCCAGAATGCTCTCCCGTTCCCTCGAGGACACCGCCACCATGACGGCCGTGCTGATTCCCTGGACGGGCTGCGGCGCATTTCAGGCCAAGGCGATGGGCGTCCCCACCCTCACCTACCTGCCCTATTGTTTCCTGAACTACATCAACCCGATCGTGGCGATCGTGATGAGCTACCTCGGCATCGGAATCTACTGGGGACCGAACGGAGCCGACAAGGTGGAAAAAAGGACGGCTCTTTCCTTCGACTTCACGAAGGAGGCTGTCGAGGGATAGGGGAAAGGTACTCGATTCGGCCGTTTTTGTCCGATTCGCAGACATTGGTTGCTCAGGCCGTACGGCCTGAGCAACCAATGTGCGCATTGATTTCGCCTCTCATGGCCTGAATGGAGGTGGACGCAAAATGGCAAAGGAAATCTCGAAGAGCCTCGATATCGTGCGGCGTGACGGAGAGGTTCTGTCCCCCTGCTTTCGGTCCCCCTACTACCCCTTCGCAGTGCATTCCGGAAGCGGAGCTCTTCTGTTCGACGCCGACGGAAACACCTATATCGATTTCTCCGCCTCTGCCGGGGTTCTGAATACCGGCATGTGCCACCCTGCAGTCGTCGAGGCCGTATGTGCCCAAACCCGTGAGATGATCGGCTACACTATAGGCTATATGTATGAGGAGTCCGCCGTCGAGCTGGCGGAGATGCTGTGCCGTATCGTTCCCGGCGACTTTACCAAGAGCGTGGCCTACGGGCTCTCGGGATCGGACGCGATGGACGGGGCCATCAAGTTCGCCCGAAAATATACCGGACGCAGCCACGTCCTCTCGTTTCTGACGGCCTACCATGGAACGACCTACGGAGCCATCTCCGCCTCCGCCATCTCCCTGAACATGCACAGGGGCATAGGGCCGCTGCTCCCCGACCTGCACTACTTCCCCTACCCGGAGTGTCCGCGCTGTCCCTGGGAGCAAAGTCCGGAGCTGTGCGCCCTGGAATGTCTCGAAGAGCTGCAAAGAGCCCTTCGTCTCCATCTGCCCCCCGAGGAGGTCGCCGCCGTGCTCTTCGAGCCCATCGCAGGGGATGCGGGGCTCGTCGTCCCCCCGATACGCTACGTTCAAGCCCTGAAGGAACTCTGCCAGACCCACGGCATACTTTTTGTCTCGGACGAGGTTCAGCAGGGCATGGGGAGGACCGGGACCTGGACGGCACTGGAGCATTTCGGCGTCCAGGCCGACATCGTCGCCCTGGGCAAGGCCCTGGCATCGGGCCTGCCTCTGAGCGCGCTGGTGATGCGCAAGGAGATCGGAGACAGTCTGGAACATCCGGGGCACTGCTTCACCCTGGCCGGAAACTCCGTCTGCTGCCGGGCGGCCCTGGCCACAATTCGGATCATCGAGGAGGAGAGGTTGCTCGAACGAAGCCGCCAGACGGGCCTCTGGATCCAGAACCGACTCGGTGAGATGAAACGGGATTTTCCCGAACTCGGCGAGACGAGAGGGCTCGGGCTCTCCATAGGCCAGGATTTTCTGCATCCGGGAACGGACATCCCCGACCGAAACGGCTGCGCGAAGATCTGCTACCGGTGCTGGGAGCGAGGGCTCATCCTGACCTTCCTGGGAGAGAATACCCTCCGAATCCAGCCCCCTCTGGTGCTCTCCGAGGAGCAAGCCCAATCGGGACTGGACATCCTGGCCGACTCCATCCGGGACTACCGAGCGGGGCGGATCGGGGACGAGGTTCTTGAATTTGCGAAAGGGTGGTCATGAGATGTCACAGGGACGCTGCAGCATCCTTTTTTTACCCTTCAACATAGCGGTGGAGGGCGATTCCGGCGAGACGCTGGACGCCCTCGCCCTCCGCGGAGGAGTGCCTCTCGAGCGTCCCTGTACCGGGGCGGGAATCTGCGGAAAATGCCGCGTCCGGACCGCTCCTCCCGCCGAATTTCTGACCCCTCCGACCTTCACCGAAAGACGGCTGCTCAAGAAGGCCGAGCTCGATGCGGGGCTGCGCCTGGCCTGTTGCGCGACAATTCTGGGGAGCGGCACGGTATCCGTGGTCAATCCGGTTGGGCAGCGCTCCCACCGGATCCTGGAGGATTTGGGGCCGGACGCGATGTTCGTCTGGGATGGGGCGCGTCCCGGCTACGGCATCTCCGTGGACATCGGGACCACAACCGTGGCCTGCTGCCTTTTGGACCTGCAGGGGCAGAAGATTCTGGGAGTCCACTCCTTCCTGAACCCACAGATCCCCTTCGGGGACGACGTCATCTCCCGCATCTCCCACTCCACCTCCTCCCCCGAGGCTCTCGGCCAGCTCCAGCGGGCGATCCTCGGCGGACTCTCCTCCGCCTTTCTGGAGCTGACCCAGCGTCACGGAATCCGCTCCGAAGAGATCCGCGAGGTCGTCGTAGCCGCGAACACCGTCATGGAACACCTCCTCATGGGCGTCTCCCCGGAGACGATCGGCAAAAGCCCTTATACGCCGGCATTTCTCAGTCACGAACCCGTGCCTGCGGCATCCCTGGGACTTCCCGTCCACCCCGAAGGGCTCCTGAAGCTCATCCCCAACGTCGCGGGCTACGTTGGCGGAGACATCGTTTCCGGGGCAACGGCCTTCGGCCTGGACTCCGGGGCGCCCCTGAAGCTTCTGGTCGACATCGGGACCAACAACGAGATCGTTCTGGGCAATCGTGACGGGCTTTATTGCTGCGCTGCAGCCGCGGGACCGGCACTCGAAGGGGCCAGAATCCAATGCGGCATGAGGGCCCAGGCCGGGGCCATCGAACGAGTCCGACTGGCCGGGGGAGAGCTCGAAATCGAGGTGATCGGCGGAGGGCACCCGGTCGGATTGTGCGGATCCGGACTGGTGGACCTTCTTGCCCTTCTGCTGCGAGAGGGCATCGTGGAGCGGAGCGGTCGGTTTGTACCCCCCGAGGAGTGCCGCAACGAACCGTTGCGCAGTCGCCTGGGCCGGGACGGAAACGGCATGGTACACTTCCTGTTGGGCGAGGCAGCCGACGCCGTCCGCCTGACGCAGAAGGACGTACGGGAGGTGCAGCTGGCCCTGGGCGCCATCCGAGCCGGCATGGGGGTCCTGTTGGAGCGGCGGGACGTCTCCCTGGAGGATATCGACGAGCTGCTTTTGGCGGGGGCCTTCGGGAACTACATCGACGTCGACAGCGCCATGGCGGTCGGCCTCGTCCCCAAGCTGCCTCGGGAGAGGATCCGAAGCGTGAAAAACGCGTCCGGCCTTGGCGCCTGCCTGGCGCTCGCCTCTCCTCGCTTTTACGAAAAAACCGGGGAGGCCGCCCAAAAAATGCAGTACATCGAGCTCTCCACGCTCCCCGACTTTCAGCGGCGCTTCGTCAAGGCCATGATCTTTTGAACGGCCGATTTTTTCCCCCGAGGAGGCAAGGTCATGCAGACCGTCAGGATCTTTTTCTCCGCCTCAAACCAAGTTCCCGCAACGATCGTCGAAAAGGACGGCCCCGTCCTGGACGTCGATCTGACCCCCATGCGCCGCCACTACCACAGGCTGGGGGGCCCTCACGTCAAAAAGCTGGAGGAGTTCATGCTCTACTGGGAGGAGGAAGGATACTCCCTCCTTGCGCCCAGAGCGAGGATCGCCTCGATCGACGCGGACGCCGTAAAGGAGGTACTGCCCCCCATGGCCCTGGAGGATCTGGGAGAGTTCGACGCTCTGATCCTGTCCGTCTGGACCCTGGGAGATGCCCTGGAGCGCGAGAGCTCCCGAATCATGGCCCGAAAGGGCAGCATGATGAAGGGAATCTTTCTTGACGTCGCAGGCTCTATCGCCCTTTACGACATCCACAACCTCCTTCTGGACTGGCTCGCAAAAGAACCCGCATACGGGAGTAAGCATGTCGTGGGGGAATTCTATCCGGGCTTCGAAGGAGACCCCCACCCCCTGATGCAGAGGATCGAAGAGCTGGCTGAAACTCCAAGATGGCTGAATGTCGAGACTCACGCTTCTCCCATGTTCCATCCACGCAAAACGCAGTGTGCGTTTGTCCTCCTGCACGAGGAGAAAAGGGCCTTCCGCAGGAGGCTCCTTCCCTGCCATCCCTGCGAGGGCAGGCGGTGCCTTTACTATCAGTTGGGGGGCTGCCATCTGGGCATCATCAAAGGCTCGGGCGATGCCTTCCCCTTCGAGGAGGAATAGAACTTGAACGACAAAAAGTGCAAGGTCCTTCTTCTCTCCGGATTCCTCGGAAGCGGAAAGACCACTCTGCTGAGGGAGCTTCTGGAGAATCCCCCCGACGGGGAAACCCTGGTCGTCCTGATGAACGAATTCGGCCGGATCGGGGTGGATGGAGATGTCGTCCGCAGGGAGGGTCTCGAGGTGATGGAGATCAACCGAGGCTCCATCTTCTGCGCCTGCGCCAAGGGGGACTTTCTCCGCGCCCTCCATACGATCCTGAGGGACTACCGTCCCGGTATCCTGTTGATCGAGGCCAGCGGCGTCGCCGACACCCGGGACATGAAACGCGACCTCGGCCTGGGCCGTTTGGGGGACTTCTTCGAGCTCCGGGGCAACCTCTGCGTGGTGGATGCCGAGCATTTCGCGGACTGGGCGGATCTCTTCAACGCGGTGCCCCGCCAGGTCGAGGCCGCCACCCTGATCGTCCTCAACAAAATCGATCTCGCGGCCCCCGAGTCGCTGCCCGAGCTGCGCCGGAAGATCCGAGAGCTCAACGCGGAGGCTCCACTGTACGAGACCTCCTTCGGCAGAATCCCCTGGGAGCGGATCCTGCCGAAGGAGGAACCCGCTCAGGCCGTCGGCGCCCTTCCCTCGGGCGAGGATTGGGACGCCTTCATCGAGGAGCGCCTGAAGGATGCCTCCGCCCACCTGACGCCGCCGGACGCCTTTTACCCGCAGAGCATTCTCTGGGAGGGGGACCCCCAGGCCTTCCGAAGGGCTCTGTCGGACCTGCCCGACGATCTGGTCCGAGCGAAAGGTTTTTTCCGCGAGGGGGAAGGCTGGATGCTCTTCGACATCGTCCGGGGCAGGGCCCCGACTTACGCCTCCCTGGTCCGGGATTCGGACGGGGCCGAGCCCAACCTTGCGGTCTTCATCCGCAGGGAGGACCGTCCCCAGGAAATTCCCAAACGCCTCGTGAACGCCGGGCTCAAACTCAAGGGAATCCGAAACTGAGCCGGTCGTCCGCCGCGGGCCCGCGTCCCTTCGGGGATGCGGGCCCGCGCGCTCATCCAGCCCGATCCCTCGGCTGTCCTCGAGCCGACGCCCGAACGAAGGACGGGCAGCCTTCGAGGGAATGCACTATAATCATGATGCGCAGCCGAGTCCTGCGCACAATCCTCGGGAAAGGATTTTGGAGGCCATAGACACAGAGATGAACATTCCCTATCATTCCCTTGAACAGCTCATCCCCATTCACCTCAAGGACAACCCGGCCCCCTACTACATCGCCAACATCCTGAGGGAGGCCATCTACCGCGGACTTCTGCCGGAGGGCGAGCCCCTGCACCAGAGCCAGTTGGCGGAACGCCTGAAGGTCAGCCCGATACCGTTGCGTGAGGCGCTCCGTCTGCTCGAGACGGAGGGGCTGGTCGACTTTCGCGGCAGGCGCGGGGCCATGGTCACGGGGCTGAGCGCCGAGGAGACCCGCGAGGTCTACGAAATGCTCGCCGCTTTGGAGACGAACGTCCTGCACATCGCCTTCCCCTCCATCACCAAGGAGACCATTGCCGCAGCGGAGGAGGTGCTGGACAGGATGGAGGCCGAACCGGACTGCATCGTATGGAGACAGGAGAACATCCTGTTTCACACGCTGCTTTACGAGTCCGCCGACCGGCCTATGACGCTCGATCAGATCGCCCGCCTGCGCCAGCAAGTGGATCGTTACATCCGTCTGCACCTAGCTTCCATGCGCGAGGAATCCGAAGCCCAGCACCGGCTCATCCTCGAGGCCATCAAAACCAGGGATCTGGACGCCGCTCTGGAGGCTTTGTCCCGGCATCTGGAGAACACTTCGCGGGATCTTCAGGGATATATGGGTAAGGAGGAGGACGACTGAAACTATGCACAAGCCTAAAAACACCACCTCGCGAGGACGGCCCCGGATCGTCCTCACCCTCATCGAACGCAGGGGCCCCCACGGTTGCCACCGGGGACACAAGGTCGGCGATACCTTCGACTTCGACACGGAACGGGGTGCGCTCTGTCCCATGGCCCTGCACTCGGGTTTTCCTCACATCGACATTCTGCGCTACGGCGGCACAATCCCTCCTTGCACCAGCACGGGCTGCGTCGCCTTTTGCTGTCCCGACCCGGACGTGGTCAATGTCTTTCGCATCGACGTGGTCCCGTCGGACGGATCTGCATAGCACTGTGCCGTTTCTCACCGCAGAACGGCCGGACATCTTCCCCAAGAAACAGGAGGTACTCACGTTCATGAAGCGCCCCGTGGAACACAAGGATCTTCTCGGATTCCGTTTTCTGGCCAATCCGGCCTTCTCCCCCGACGGGGAGAGTATTGTCTACCGCGTCAGCCGACCCGACCTGGAGAAGAACGGCTATGAATCGGACCTCTGGCTCACCGATCTCCGCACGGGGACCAGCAGGCGGCTGACGTCGTCCGGCTCCGAGCAATTCTTTTGCTGGAGCCGCGACGGAGCTCGGATTGTCTTCGCCTCGAAGCGCGACGCCCCCAAGTGCTCGCACGCCCAAAAGAGCAAGGCAACCCGTTTTTATGTCCTCCCCGTCGACGGCGGCGAAGCCGAGTTCCTCTTCGAAATCCCGAATGCCGCAAGCGCCATACAGGCGCTGGACGAGAACCGCTACCTGATCACGGCGATCTTCGAGCCCGAGTACGACAACCCCGAGGGCGCGGATGTCATGATTTTCGAGCAGCTCCCCTTCATGGCCAACGGCAAGGGCTACATCGGACAGCGACGCACGGGACTGGGCATCTACGACCGGACGACGGGCGAGTTCAAACGCCTGACTTCCCCCACCATGGACGTCGTGCGCACGACCCTGAACTCCGACCGCACCGCCGTGCTGGTCGTCGCGGCGGACTATAAAGATGTCAAACCGCTCGACAACGGAGTTTACGAATTGAATCTCGATTCAGGAACCTGCAAGAACCTCGCCGAAGGCCTGGCCTGCACATTCAAGCACGCCGCATGGAGCGACGGTGAGGTCGTCGTCACGGCCACGGATCGAAAGAGGACGGGCGTCAACCAGAACGTGCAGATCCATCGCCTGGGGGACGGCGAACTCGTCTGTCTGACCCCCGAGCTGGACTCCAGCCTGGGTCACGCTGTCGTCGCGGACTGCAGCTACGGCTGTACCGAGCTGTCCGGAGCCCTTTTCCCGAGCGCCATGGGCCTGATCTGCTGCGCCACCGACGTCATGAAAAGCCGCATTTGCTCGGTGGCCCCCGACGGCCGCTTGAAGGTCCTGACTGCGGCGACCTCCGCCGTGATCGACTACGCCGTCTCGGACCGCCGTATCGCCTACATCGCCTACGAGGGTTTGAATCTTCCGGAGCTCTATGTTTTGGAGGGAGGGACCGAGAGGCGCCTGACCTCGTTCAACCGGCCGCTCTTCGAGGAATTGAGCCTGTCGCAGCCCATCCACGTCACCGTTCCCAGCGGAGACGGCTGGACTCTGGACGGCTGGTACATGCGCCCCGTCAACTTCGAGGAGGGCAGGCGGTATCCCACGATCCTCCACATCCATGGCGGGCCCAAGGCCGCCTTCGGCGACGTGTATCACCATGAGATGCAGTGCTGGGCCGCGCGGGGCTACGCCGTCATCTACTGCAATCCCCGCGGCGGCGATGGGCGAGGCAGTGCGTTCGAGGACATCCGAGGCCGCTACGGGGATGTGGATTACCGCGATCTGATGGCCTTCACGGACTGGTGCATCGAAAACCTGAAGTTCGTCGATCCCGAACGTCTCGGCGTCACCGGCGGCTCCTACGGCGGCTACATGACCAACTGGATCATCACACAAACGGACCGTTTCAAGGCTGCCGTCTCCCAGCGGAGCATCGCCAACTGGGTCTCCAAGTTCGGGGGCTGCGACATCGGCTTTTACTACGTGGAGGACCAGCACCTGGGTACCCCTTGGAAAAACTCGGAGGCCGCCTGGGCGGAATCTCCCGTGCGATATGCCGATCGGGCTCGGACCCCCACTCTCTTCATCCACTCGACCGAGGATTTCCGCTGCGAACTGAACCAGGGTTTTCAGATGTTCACGGCACTGAAGGCCCTGGGGGTCGAGTCCAGGATGTGCGTGTTCAAGGGCGAGAACCACGAGCTCAGCCGTTCCGGAAAGCCCAGGAATCGGCTGGCCCGCCTGCGGGAGATCTGCGGCTGGTTCGACGCCCATCTCTAGGAATCCGCGGATTCATCCCCCGGCCACGCCGGGGGATTTCAAAAAACATCGACAAGGAAAACTTCAAAAATTGCCTGGGGGACCTCAGGGATACGCCCCCTCGCGGAGTTCGTCAGGGGAGGTCTTGAAGGTGAACAACAAGAGTGACGCAGGATGCAATTTCGTGCGTGCCACGTACTACCGTAACATGCCGGAGCCCTCGGACCAGGAGAAGGGACTGCCCCAGCCGCCGGTGGAGCGCCCCGCGGCTCAGGAGGGAAGGATCGCCGAGCTGCCCGGCCCGGAGGCGCTGGACGTTCCGCCGATGGATCTGCGCACCGCCATCGAGTCCCGGCGCTCGCTGCGTGGCTACTCCGGGGCCTCCCTCTCCCTCAACGAGCTTTCCTGGCTGCTCTGGGCCTCCCAGGGCATACGGAAAATCACCCGATCGGAGGGCTCGACGAGAACCTGGCGCAACGTCCCGTCGGCCGGCGGACGCCATCCGTTCGAAACCTACCTGGTTCTCCGAGCCGTCTCGGGCCTGACTCCCGGACTCTACCGCTACCTGGCCGTCGGGCACCGCATCCAGGAGGTGGACGTCTCCCGCGACTACGCGCAAAAGGTCTCCGACATCTGCTACCGTCAGCCCTTCATCGCTCAGGCCGCCGCAACGTTCGTCTGGGCCGCAAACGCCTATCGCAGCGTCTGGCGCTACAAAGCACGGGCCTACCGCTACTTTTACAAGGATTCCGGACACGTCTGCCAGAACCTTTCCCTGGCCGCCCTGCCCATCGGCTGCGGAGTCTGTGCCATTGGGGCTTTTGACGACGAGGAACTGGCCCGCATGATCGGTGCGGACGGAGACACCCTCTTCCCCGTCTACGCGGCGGCCGTTGGAAAACGCGCCCACCCCTGACCGTCTCGAAAACCGAACGATAGGAGGACGGGTGCCCATTACCCCCCTCCCTCCCCTATGCGCAAATTTCGGAGCGGCGGGTAAAGACGAAAAGGGAATGGTGGATTTTTCCGTGCTTTTCTTGACAAACGTCAGGGGCGGACCTAGGATATTGTGGTGTCGTTTCAACAATCTGCACTGCAGCTCCGGATCGTCCACAAGCTTCTGGCCCTCAAAAGAACCGAATTTGGGATGACGTCTTGAAAATATCCGAAACACCAAGGGGGACGCCATGATTACAGCTCGCATAGAGGACTACCTGGAAGAGCTCTTTCTTCTGGAGAGTACGGGGCGCACCGTCACCGTCACGGACTTGGCGGAGCGCCTGAAGATCACGAAGGGAACGGTGACGGCCACAGTCCAGAAACTCGTCGATCAAGGCTTTCTCAACCACGAACGATACGGCGCGCTGCACCTGACGGACAGCGGCCGGCGCAAGGGCTTGGTCGTATTTCGCCGGCACGAGGGGCTGCGGGCCTTCTTCCACGAGCTTCTGGGCCTGGACCGGGAGCAGTCCTCCGAGATGGCATGCTGCATGGAGCACTACATCGACACCATCACCGAGGAGCGCCTCTACGCTCTGCTGGAGTACTTCCGCCGCGCCCGCGCAGAGCGGGAACCCTGGGTGGACGAAGCCTTTGTCGCCCTGGAAAAACCGATCCTGCTGCCCCTGCCTCTCACCCTCTCTCAGGAGGGGGCCAAGGGCCAGCTCATACGCCTCACCGCCGACGAGCCCCTGCGCAAGAGGCTCATGGACTCCGGCTTCACCTCCGGCACCTCCGTTACCCTGCTGCAGGTCAAGGACGGCAACTACACCGTCCAGGTAAAGAGACGCTCCCTGGACCTCCCGCTCAACGAGGCCGCGACCGTCTGGATATTGGCGAGCTGAACCGTTTTTCTAAAAAACATCCTCGGGCAATAAACGGCAAACAGAGCTGCCAGACGTATGTGAGACACGTCAGATCCTGTCGGCAATGGATGTGGCATCCTACGGCTTTAAGCTGTAGGATGCCGGTCTTTGCAAAGCAACAAGACATAAGAATACAGGAGACTTAGGATGGGCATTACCCCGCCCCGACGAGCTCGCATGGATCGTTATCCGTGGTTTTATTCCAATTCCCTATCAATCGCACAACTCGTTTAAACAGACGACCATCAAGTGCAGCGCAACGTGCCGGCCAGCTGACCGCAGGCCGCCATGATGTCCGCCCCCCGTTCGCGGCGCACCTCGAACTCGATCCGCAACTCGGCGAGAGCGGCGCAGAACGCTTTGACCTTCGCCTCGGGGGAGCGGCGAAGCTCCGGTTTCATCGGGATGGGATTGAACGGGATCAGATTGATGTAAGGCTCCAGTCCATCGAGCAACGCCGCCATCTCATAGGCAAGCTGCGGATCGTCGTTCAGGCCGTCGATCAGGGCATACTCTATCGTGATACGCTCGCCCGTACGATTTCTGTAGACGCGAAGCGCCTCGACCAGCCTTGACAGGGAGTACTGCCGGTTGATGGGCATCAGCTTCGTACGCAGGCCGTCGTTCGGGGCATGGAGGGATACGGAGAGGCGCAGAGGGACCTCGAAGTCCGCCAGGTCGAGGATCCCGGGCACGACGCCTGCGGTCGAGATCGTGATGTGGCGGGCACCGAGATTGCGCATCTTGGGATGGTTCAGCATACGAATGCCCTTGAACACGTTGCCGGCGTTCAACAGCGGTTCGCCCATCCCCATGAACACGATGTTGTTGATCCCCTGCTCCGCCCCGCCATCCAGCCGACGGCGCTCCATCATCAGGAACTGCCCCAGGATCTCACCGGGGGTCAGGTTGCGGCCGAATCCCAGGGTCCCCGTGGCGCAGAAGACGCAGGAGAGCGGACAGCCCACCTGGCTCGAAACGCAGGCCGTCGTATGCCCCCCATGGTTCAGCAGGACGGACTCCACCCGGGCACCGTCCGC
The DNA here is from genome assembly GCF_003860125.1 of Fretibacterium sp. OH1220_COT-178. NCBI lineage: Bacteria > Thermotogati > Synergistota > Synergistia > Synergistales > Aminobacteriaceae > Fretibacterium > Fretibacterium sp. OH1220_COT-178. Next base: position 88,623 of record NZ_RQYL01000002.1, read on the forward strand.
CATCTGCCACAGGTACTTGCGGGTGCCGTCTTTGGACTTCTGCTCCCGAATCAGCACCGGCAGAGGCATCAGCATCGATCCGCTCAGACGCTCCCGCAGGGACTTCGAGAGGTTGCTCATCTCATGGTAGTCGAAAACCTTTCGAACGTGCATCCAGTTGCAGATCTGATCGGCACGGAAACGGGGCTCCCCCCACGCCTCCATCCGTTCCCTCCATTCCTCGTAGGAAAGGGAGAGGGCATCCTCCCCTCCGCGTTTTCTTTCAAGTTCCATCCCATGATCCCTCATCGTTCGTCATCCTCTCGATTCCGCCGTTACGTCCCGCTCCACTATAATGGGGACTATAATGAACATGTGCGCAACGTCCCTGCGGATTCCACATTCAATGAAAATTCTGGCTGCTGCCAGGAGGTCGCTCATGTCTCCCTTACCGATAGAAAAGCTTTTCCGATCCTCTCGGAGCGAACCCAGTCATTTGTTCTCGGGCTTTTGGGTCCTGGCGGCAGCGTTGGGCTCCCTTTACTACGGCAACGCCTTCATCGCCCATATCCTCGGCTCCCAGGAGCAGGGAATCGGATCGGCCGTCTTCCTGCTTTCCATAACGAGGATGCTGGTCCACGGGACTCAGAACCTGCTCCTTCTCTCCGGCTGGCATATGATCGCCCGGGGTGTGGCGCAGCGATTTCCGAGAGTCGAGGACTCGGTGACGATCCTGCTTCCCCCTTCCGGGCTGGTGGTCAGTTTCTATCTGCTGTTCTTTGTGGCGCCCAAACTCCGCCTGATGTTCCCGGTACACGTCGCCATCCTGTTCCTTCTGATGGTGCTGTTCCAACTCCTCATGCTCCGGGTCGAGGATGGACTGGACCGGTATGCGGCCCTTCTGCTCTGGATTTTTTCCTTTCAGAGTCTGGAACTGTTCTCCAGCTTCTCCGAGGCATCCGGAAACATCCCGGCACAGGACACGACGGCCCTCGGCATGGCGGGAACCGCGCTTTTCTTCAGTTTTCTCACCGGAGCCGTCTCCTCCACCTGGCTCATATCCCGCTATTCCACCCGGGTCAGTCTGCTGCGTCAGACCTGGACCAAATCGGAGCTCAGAAGCGCGCCTGAGGACACGGGACTCAAGGCGGTGACTATGGTCGACGTCAACAACCTGGCCCATGACCTCAAAAACCCGATCGCAGCGATCAAGGGAACCGCGGCGATGCTCCACAAAAGCACGCCCTCGGAGAAGAGCGCCCTCATCCTCAAGGCGGCGGAGTATATGGATAACATGGTCCGGGAACTCCTGATGGAGGACGAGAGAAATGCGGTGAAGGTCCTCGATCTCTGCGCGACGATAGACCGTCACATCCGCCCCTTCCCCTGGGGAAAGGACGTGACGATAACGATTCATCCTGCAGCCGAGGCGCTCTCGATCTCGGCCAACAAGATACGCCTCCTTCGCGCGGTGTTCAACGTTCTGGACAACGCATGGAGGGCCAACGAGACGACGGGGGGCCGTGGCATCGAACTTCAGGTGCGCCGCAACGCCGATTACCTGGAGCTCGATATCCTCGACAACGGTCCCGGCTACAGGGCGGAACGCGCGCAATCCGCCAAATCCGGCTGGGGCTCGACGGGACTGGGGCTGGCCTTCACGCGCCGCGTGATCTCCCTGCACGGCGGCTCGCTTCTGATCGCCGACAGGGTCGACCGGAAGCGGGGAACGCGGGTCCTCATCTCTCTTCCGATCCTGTCAAAGCCGTCGGACACCTTCGGCGCCGTCTGAATCGCAGACAAAGGACGTATGCGAGGACGAGGAGGAAGGCCCCTCCCACGCAGACGAGGGGCAGGATGTGCAGATAATGGGAAAGCCGCTCCTGATGCTCGCCCAGAAGATACCCCACGAGCGTCAGGACCACCACCCAGATCCCGGCCCCGAGGGACGTGAAGGCGGTGAACAACCCCAGGTTCATTCGCGCCACCCCGGCAGGGAGCGAGATGTACTGGCGAATGACCGGAAGGAGGCGCCCTACGAAGGTGCTGACATGTCCGTGTCGGGCAAAGAATTTCTCCGCCTTTTCCACGGATTCCGCGGATACGAAGAAATATTTCCCGTATCTCAGCAAAAAGGGCCGTCCGAACCTCACCGCAACCCAGTAATTGAAAAGCGCCCCCAAAAGGCTCCCCAGAAGCCCCGAGGCGATCGCCGCCAGGAGCGACATCTCCCCCCTCCACGCCAGGTAGCCGGCAGGCGGCAGGACCACCTCGCTGGGGAAAGGAAAGAAGGACGACTCCAAAAACATCAGAGCTACGATCCCGGGGTAGCCCATGCGCCCGATCGTCGCCACGAGCCACTCCGTGGAATCCTTCAGAAGCCCGATCAGGGGCTCGGAGAAGTACAGGACGAGTCCCCCTCCAAGCAGGAGGGCAAGGACCAATGCCCAGCCCGCGACCCCTCGGCGGATCAAGACCAAGCCTCCTCGAACAGCGTTCCGGAGGCCACCAGAGCCGTGCGCCCTCTGAGCCAAGCCCGAGCAGAGGCGTTGTCCGAGGCGAACTCCAGCCGCACCGTATTGGTACCTCCCGGGTTGACCACCCGGATTGGCGCGCAGAGGCTCCAGACCAGGACGCCGGCGACCGCAACGGCCACGCACCCCGTCCCGCAGGAGTCCGTCAGATCCTCGACGCCCCGTTCATAGGTGACGGCCGCGACATCCCCGGAGGGCAGCCGGCGGGCAAAGGTGACGTTGGCGCCCTCCGGAAAGAGCTCCGCGTCGTACCGTACCGTCCGCCCGATCTCCCGCATCGCGTTCTCCGAATACTCCTCATCCGAAAGCAGAACGCAGTGCGGCACCCCCACGGTGAGGAAGACGAAGGGAAACTCGACGCCCCCCGCACGCAGGCTTCGGCCGAAGATGCCCCCGGCGAGATCGACGCGTCCCATGTCCAGTTCGACAAAAGGCGGCTCGACCGTGGCCTCGATCAGCCCCGATTCGGTGATGAAGCGCATCGGCGAGGAGGCGATGCCCCTTTCGTAGGCGTAGCGCGCGAGGGCCCGGGCCCCGTTGCCGCACATCTCCGCCTCGCTGCCGTCGGCATTGAAGATGCGCATCCTGAAATCGGCTCCCTCGGTCCGCTCCACGGCCATCAGGCCATCCGCCCCTATCGAAGCGCGCCTGCGGCACAGAGCGACGGCCGCAGACCGCAGGTCCGCCCCCGAAAGCCGCCCCTCCCGGTTGTCCAGGACGACGAAGTCGTTCCCGTTTCCGTGAACCTTGAAAAAATCGACCAAAACCCATACCTCCAGACAAAGCCGGCGATCTTTCCTGCATTGCCTTATATTATAATGACGATGCTCCGGCAGCACCCGAAATCCTCCGCCGGACACAAAATCCACATCATGAACCGTTATTTTAACCGACCCTCGTACGGAGGGCCAGAGGGGGAAGACGGAGATGGCACCAAGATTGAAGGTCATCATGGAACACGGCGGCTACCGCTGCGGCTGAGGAGGCGGGAGGGGCACCTACACCCCGGAAGAGAAGGCTTCTTTTCCTCAACAGCAGAAGAACCATCAGGCCGTAGGAGAGCTGCTGCGCGCCCTGCGGGACCATTATGGGGACCGTTTGGACGTCTGCCTCATCGACCCGCGAAATATCCTGGCTTTTTTCGACAACATCCGCTACCGCGTCCGGCCGTCGCGTCCCACCTGGATCCTGGACCGGGACAAGATCTGCGACGGCATTCCCCGACTCGAGACCTTGATGGAGGCCATCGATCGCCGCCTGTCCTGATCTTCCTCCGAAAACGTGGCGCAAGCCGGCACTTTGCGGTACAATGCCAGGCGCTCAATCCATTAAGGGGATACGCAACGGCAAGGGAGCACGCGCATTCGAGACGATCTTGTCCCTTGTTGAAATTACGGAACGAACCGCAGACACGGTTTATCCTCGAACACGCAACAAGGAGGCAAGGGAAACACCATGCAGGCCGAAAAAATACGCAACCTCGCCATCGTGGCGCACATCGACCACGGCAAGACGACCCTCATCGACTCCATCTTCAGGGCGGCCCAGACATTCAGCGAACGCACCCAGCTTGCGGAACGGGTGATGGATTCCGGCGCGCTCGAGCGCGAACGCGGAATCACGATCCGCTCCAAGCCCTGCACCGTGGAGTGGAAGGGCTATCTCATCAACATCATCGACACCCCCGGCCACGCCGACTTCTCCGGCGAGGTGGAGCGCATCCTCTCCACGGTGGACTCGGTCATCCTGATCGTCGATGCCAACGAGGGCCCCATGCCCCAGACCCGCTACGTGCTGAAACACGCGCTGTCCATCGGAATGCGCCCCCTGGTGTTCATCAACAAGGTCGATCGGGAGGGAGCCGACCCCGACGGAGCCCTGAACCAGACCTTCGACCTCTTCTTCGAGCTCGGAGCGACGGACGAACAGGCGGACTTTCCCGTGCTCTACGGCTCCGGCCTCAGCGGCTGGGCCGTCAAGGACCTGAAGGGGACGAAGCGAGAGGGCATGGACGACCTCTTTCAGGCGATCATCGACCACGTCCCGGCCCCCAAAGTCGACCCGGACGAGCCCTTCCTGATGCAGGTCAGCACGCTGGCCTGGAACGAATATGTGGGGCGCATCGGCTGCGGCAAGATCCTGCAGGGACGCATCCGTAAAGGCGATCCGTTTGTCCGCGTCTCCACGAAATGGCGGTCCGCGCGGCACGAGGAGGGCAATTGGGACATCACCGGAACGGAGAGCGCCCGGGTCGCCCAGCTCTGGGTCACCCGCGGCCTGGAGCGGACCGAGGTGGACGAGGTCGGGGCGGGGGACATCGTCTGGCTGACCGGCCCCACGGAGATCGGGATCGGCGATACCTTCGCGGCGGCGGAGCTGGCGGAGACGCCTTTGAAGCCCCTCGCGATCGAGGAACCGACGGTCTCGATGTTCTTCCTCGTCAACTCGGGCCCCTTCGCGGGGCGCGAGGGGCAGGCCGTGACGTTGCGCCAGCTCAAGGCCCGGTTGGAACGGGAGATGCACGTCAACGTCTCGCTGCGCATGGAGGACCTGGGACGCCCCGACGGGGTCAAGGTCTCGGGCCGGGGCGAGCTTCAGTTGGGCATCCTCATCGAGGAGATGCGACGCGAGGGCATGGAGTTCTGCATATCCAAGCCCGAGGTCATCACGAAGACGGAGGACGGAGTCCTGATGGAGCCCTACGAGCTTCTGACCATCGACGTCCCCGAGGAACATCAGGGCATCGTCTTCGAAAAACTGGCCAAGCGCAAGGGCAAGGTGAAGAACATCGAGAACCAGTCCCGGGGCCTGCTGCGGATCGAGTTCGAGATCCCCACGCGCGGCCTGATCGGCTATCGGGGCGAATTTCTGACGGACACGCGGGGGTTGGGCATCATGTCCAACTGCACCATGGGCTACGGGCCCTGGGCCGGCGACCTGACCTCCCGCAGCCGGGGCTCGCTCGTCAGCCTGGACACCGGCGAGGCGACGGCCTACCAGCTCGAGAACCTCCAGGAGCGCGGGACGCTCTTCATCTCCCCTCTCGATCCCGTGTACGCGGGGATGATCGTCGGCGAGAACAGCCGTCCCGGGGACATGCCCTGCAACCCCACCAAGAAGAAACAGCAGACCAACCACCGTTCCGCCACCAAGGAGGCGACGACCAAGCTGGACGTGCCGCGGCGCATGCCCCTGGAGAAGGCAATGGAGTGGATCGAGAACGACGAGCTGGTGGAGGTGACTCCGCAGTCCATACGCCTGCGCAAGGCCATTCTCGACGAGCTGGAGCGGCGCAAGGCCGGACGGAAATAAGGCCAGACGATGAGGCCGGCCCTTGAAGGCCGGCCTCACTCCTTCCTCCTCCTTGGGAGGCCCGCGACACGCCTCAGTTCTGCGGTGCGGACTCCGAGGCCGGGGCGTTGTCCTTCAGGTACCGGAACAATCCCTTGCCGGGGTCGACGACCAGGACCGTCTCCTTCCTCAGCCCCTTCTGGAAGAATTCGATCGCCTTCATCTGCTCGTAGAGGCTGAAGGCCCGGCCCATGGCCTGGGAGATGATGACCTGCGCCTCCTTGTCCCCCTCCCCGCGGAGCGTCTGGCCCTGCTTGAAGGCCGAGGCGATGATCTCCTGCGCTTTTCGGTTCGCCTCCGCGGTGATGCGGTTGGCCTGGGCGCGCCCCGCGGCCAGGATGCCCTGGGCGATCCTCACGCGCTCGGACTTCATGTTCGAGTAGATGGCCTGGAGGTTCTGCTCCGGCAGGGTGAAGTTCCGTATCGCGGTGCGAACCACGGTGATGCCCATATTCTTGGTCTGGGCACGCACCCGCTCCGTCGTCGCGTCGATAATCTCGTCCCTCTTGTCGTTGAGGATATCTTCGTAGGTATAGAGCCCTGCGACGACGCGAATGGAGCCGAAGATCACGTCGTCGATACGGCGCGCCAGGGTCTCCGCACTGCGTATCCGCGTGTGGAACGCCTGGGGATCGTCGATCCGGTAGAGGAGGAACGTGTCGAAGATCACGTTGCGCTTGTCGCCCAGAACGGTCTCCACCGGTGCGGAATCATGCTCCTGAAGCCACTTGGGGTAGGCATAGACCACGTCTAGGAACGGAACCTTGACGTGCACCCCCGGCGTCGAGTGGACGCGAACGATCTTTCCGAAACGCGTGACCACCGCGTGCTGGTTCACCGGGACGATATAGAAGGTCCCGCTGGTCAGCAGAAAGCCCAGCAGCAAAAGGCCGCCGAAAAACGTCAGCCACTTCTTCATCGCTTCTCACCTCCGGCCTCGACGGCGGACTGACCGAAAAGGGAGCCCCACGGCAGCGGAAGGAGCTTGATCGTCCCCGCGGCCCCGCTCCCTTCCAGGCCATCGACGAAGACCACCTTCAGGTTTTTCCAGACCTCCGTCATGCCCTCGGCCCACATGTTGAGCCGGGTCAGTTCGGGGTTCAAGGCGTAGGCCTCCTGCAGGAGGTTCAGGCGTGCAGCCTCCCCCTCGGCTTCGGAGATGCGTTTGAACTTGTAGGCCTCCCCCTCGTTGATGAGGATGGAAGCTTGCCCCTCCGCCTCCGGGACGACCTTGTTCGCATGCGCCTCCGCCTGATAGAGCATGTTCTTCACCTGCTCCTCGGCGGAGGTGACGCTGTTGTACTCCTCCTTGATGGCCTCACTGACATTGGTCTCCTGCAGCAGCACCTCGTCGATGCGGATCCCCGCCTGCAGGGAGTCGAAGATCGCCTGCAGCGTCTCGAAGGCCGTTTCCTGTATCCTCTGCTTTCCACTAGTCAGCCCCTCGTCGAACATCATGCCCGCAAAGATCCTCCGCATCGTTGCCATGCAGAGGTCCCGAAGCATCCGCTCCTTGTCCGCCTCCCTGAGCGGCAGGTTGAAAAGATACCGTTCCGGGGCCCCGATGTGGTAGTGCAGAACCCACTCGACCTCAATCAGTTTGTTGTCCTTCGTCAGCATCAACCGCTCGTTCGCGACCGGCATCTCGGGAACCCCGTGCCCGCCGCCGTCCCGAAGCCGAAAGCCGAATTCAAGGCTCCTCTTGCGATCCGATGCGATCATGTGGACCTCGTCGACGAAGGGCAGCTTGAAGTGCAGCCCCGGGACCTCGACCGACGCGACGCGCCCGAAGCGCAAGACGATCCCCCTCGAATCCGAGGGAACGGTGTACATATTTGTCAGGAGGAGCAGCCCCACAAGCAGAAGCAGAGCAGCCCACAGGACGTTTTTCATGAAAAAGCGAAGCACCCGCCCCTTGAAGCCCGGATCGTTGGGATCCGGCATTACGATCACCCGCGCCATGGACATTCCTCCCCAATCGGGCTCCACGCCCTAAACCGCTGTACCCCTTCCATTTTTGACATCACTCCGCATCCCGCAGGGGAATGGCAAAGGACACCGTGGTCCCCTTGCCGGGGGTGCTGGAGATGGAGAAGTTTCCGCCCTGTATCGTCACGCGCTCCTCCATGTTCTGGAGTCCGTAGGAGCCCCGTTCGCGTGCCGCCTGTCTCTCGCGCTCCACGTCGAACCCCCTCCCGTCGTCCATCACCAACACTTTTAGAGTCCGCTTGGAACTGCCTATGGAGACCCGAATGTTCGCGGCCCCATTCCTCGCAGCGTTGATGACGGCCTGGTGCAGGGTCTTGAAGACGTTGCTTCGCTGACTGACGGGCACTTCGTCAAGCTTGCCGGTCAGCTTGCAGCTCACTTCGACCCCCCACATCTGACGGACCTGCTCGGCCAGACGCCGAAGCGGCAGTTCAAAACCACTTTCGATCCCCGTGGGACTCAATCCGAACAACAAAGAACGAACCTCGCTGAGACCGGTCCTCAGCTGCCCCACAGCCAAATTCAGCTCCCCGGAGGCCGCGGCGCCGTCCCCCCGCGCCAGGAGTTCCTGGGCCATCTCCAGGCTCAGTCCTGCAGCCGAGAAGGACTGGGTAGGCCCATCGTGGAGCTCTCGCGCAAAGGAGCGCGCCTCGCGCTCCGCGATCTGGAACGCCATGGCGAGGGCCTTCTCGTTCCTTATAGCCCCCTGTTCCGGGGAGAACTCCTCGGGCAGGCTGACCAGGTTCATCACCATACGAAGGCGCGTTCCCATACTCTCGCTCCGGGAGACGAGCCGCTCCAGGGTGCGTTCCTCCCTCTGGAGCTCCTCCTTGTGCGCGGAGAGGATACGATAGCGTTCCTCCAGGGATGCGTGCACCTTCATGGATTGAGACGCTCGCTCGTAGGCGGCCTTCTCCTGTTCCAGCGCCCCCTGCTGCGAGTGGCGCATCAGCTCCTCCCGAAGCAGCTCATACTCCTTAAAGGCGCGATCGATTTCAGCCGCCAAATCCCGCAGCTCCCGGGTCAGCGTTCGAAAACGATTTCTGGTCTTCTCGAGGCGATCGGACTCCTCCCGACGAATCGTGTCAAGTTCATGGAGACTCTCCTGAATGAAATGGAGGATACGATCCTCGAGTTCCCCTACCTTGTTTGCCATACAACACGCCCCCCGCGCAAAACGCCCCGAGCCCTTCTTCTCGTTCCGGGTTCTTCCGGCCTCCTCGACCTCGGAATCCAAAGGGGCTCATGCCATCCAATGATGTGTGTCGAAAGACAGAAAGTCAGGTCGACGACAAAGCCAGTTCAAGCACCTCCAAGGCCGATCATGACGTTCGCCCAGCGGCGCATCTCCGCCATTCCCGAGCCGCAGACGCGCAACGTCCGTCCTCCCAGGCGATCCGAACAGGGCAGTACGGCGGCCTGGTCACATTGGGCGGTGGTGTGGAAGGTAATCCGTAAGTCGAAGGCGCCGTCCCCAATGTCCATTCGAGGAGCCTCGTTTTTTCGTATGCGCTCGACGGCGGATGCAGCCGCCTCGCGAAGGACGACGGAACTGACCTCCGGGGCGAGGCAATCCGCCGAAGAGCGTCCATGGGCCGTCTTGACGCAGGCGGTCGTCACGCCGGGGCCCAGCAGCTTCTCAGCCTCGTCGCAGGCAGCCCGATCCCCGGTCACGAGGGCCACCGGAAGCCCCCGAGCGGCACAGGCCGCCGCATTCAAGCCGATCTCCCCCACCTCGACCCCATTGAGTTCGACGGAGTAGACCCTTCCGCCGCTCACGGTATGGTCCAGAACGGCACGTCGCGTCCCAGCCATGGCGTGATAGCCAACGAAAAAGACCGCGTCGGCACCCTCGTAGCCCTCCAACATCCCCATCGTCTTGGGCCATCCGCTCAATAGGCGGGCTTCAGGGTTCAGACCTCCGATATCCAGGTTTATCATGCGGTCATGGGAGTCGTTGACTAAGATATCCTCGACCCCCATATCCAGCAATCCTTCGATGACGGCGTTGACGTCGTGGAGCTGCATGCGGCACCCAAAGGCATACTCCGGCTTACCGCGGTCCGTCTGGTCGACGTTCACGACCCCTGTCGCACCCTCCATATCCGCGCTGATATAGACCCTCATCCTTCCATCCCCCGCTTCCCAACGATTCCCCTTATTCTACACGAGAGGGCCCAAAATTCACGCAGAAAATGGCGCAAGAGAGAGCTTTGTCATGGTTGCAAAACCGGCGAAGCAAAAAGAAAGCCCTCAAAGGAACGCCGTATCCAGTTCAACCTTCGCATCCGACAAGCTGAGCTCTAAATCCAAGTCCCTATCCCGCGAAGCTCGAATTGGGGCATCACAAATTTTTGACGACTGCTCCGGTGCTGGAGCAACTACGATTCTCAATCAATCGCGTACTTCGTTTTGTCGCTGCGCTCCGCTGGCTCACTGTCGACCGCCTGCAAATCATTCAGAGGGATAGCCTCCATATAATCTTAGTCACAACAAATCGATCTTCCCTGCCGTCTTTTGCCGCATAGGAGAAGGGCCTTTCCCCAAGCGGGAAAGGCCCTTCCTTAAAATTAACCCCGACAAGTCAACGGTTGCGTCGAGGATTTTCGTTGGTGGAGGCGGGGGGAATCGAACCCCCGTCCGACATGGGCCGACCGTGGCGGCACTACAGGCTTAGTTCTCTTTTAATTGTCGTCCAAGGTTAGGCAGAGAACGGCCTTCCTCTTTCCAAGACCTCTGATCTTTTCCACCCCGGCGAGATCCGACGCGAAGCGGAGCATCCACCTGAAATGACGTCTCCGGCGGGCCGGCGGAGGAGCCCATCCTTCAACGTGGCAGGCTTAAGCCGCCAGTGCGTAGTTATTGTCGACGTTTATCGTCTTGCCCGAATGTTTAACGAGGATTACGGACGTAACTCGGCCTGCTCCTCCAGATCCTCCACACGCCGTCGAAACCTGTCGCCCCCTAAACAGACAGCCAGCTCTCTGTGGTTGTAAACCGCAGAGGCTGTGTCGGTCGCTTGCGTCGCAACGAAGCCTCATGGCTTCCTCCTCGACGCAAAACAATCGCACGCCAATAGATTCAATCCCCTCTTTTCCGAGGGGCATGGCCCCCTTGGCGATTCAGTCCTCATAGCGTCCTCTATGCCTCACGGCACGAGCGATATCCCGCTTGGCGTCCCGATCCGCAAGGGCATCGCGCTTGTCATAAGAGGTCTTCCCCTTTGCCAAGGCAAGCTCCACCTTGGCCCTGCGTCCATCCTTGATGTAGACTGAAAGGGGAATAAGGGTCAACCCCTTTTCCCGAACCTTGCCCCCCAGACGGACCAGTTCCTGACGATGGACCAGCAGTTTCCTGTTCCGCTCCGGCTCATGATTGTAATAGCTCCCCTTTTCGTAGGGAGAGACATGCATTCCCATCAGCCAAAGCTCGCCTTTCTCGATCGAGGCATAGGAATCCTTTAAATTCAGGTTGCCTGACCGGACGCTCTTGATCTCCGTTCCCGTCAGGACAAGGCCACATTCAAGAGAATCGAGGATGAAGTAGTCGTGCCTTGCCTTGCGGTTTTGAGCCACAATCTTGTTCGCCAACCTCATCCCCTCCTTTCTCTTCAATAGCATTTTATTATATCAATTTTCCTTTTTTTGTAAAGGATCAAATCCTCCATACGAACTCAAAGATAAACTCGGGAAACCCGTCGCGAAAAAGAGGTCATCACCTCATAGGGAATCGTACCTCGCAGCTCGGCGATCTCCTGCACGGTGATCTCCGCCTCCCCCTGACGTCCGATCAGAACGACCTCATCCCCCAGAGCGACGTCATCCAAGTCCGTGACGTCCACCATCATCTGGTCCATGCAAATCGTCCCCAGAACGGGGCATCTTCGCCCCCGGATCAAGACGGATGTCCTCCCGGACAGACTCCGGCTCCATCCGTCGGCATACCCAACCGGGACGACGGCGATGCGCTCCCGCCCCCTGGTGATGTAGCGCAGCCCGTAACCGATGCCGCTACAGGGCGCCGTGTCGTGAAGGGACACTACGGCGCTCTTGAAGGAAAATCCGGGGCGAAGAGTCACCCCATCCGACAGTCCGGGCCCGGGAGATATGCCGTAGAGCATGATCCCCGGGCGTACCGCATCCAGGTATTTGTCCGGGTGTCCCAAAATGCCCGCACTGTTGCAGAGGTGCCGCGTTCGCACGTCGAGCCCCTTCCGTTTCAGACAAGCAAGGGCCTTTTCAAACCGTGCGAATTGCATGTTCGTATAGTCGGGCCTTGCTTCATCGGCGACGGCAAAATGGGTAAAAATTCCGTCGATCTCCAACCCGGGAAGAGAGAAGAGCTCGTCGGCGACGCCCTCCAACGTCTCAGGGAGAAAGCCGAGCCGCCCCATGCCGCTGTCGATCTTCAAATGCACCCTTGCTCGCTTCTTTCTCAGAAGCGCCTCCCCGTTCAATTTCCGGGCAAAGGCCACCTCCGCACAGGCACAGATCAGATCATATTCCACTACGGCACCAACGGATTCCTCAGGCTCCTGTCCCAGAATCAGGATATCCTCGGACAATCCCGCACGACGGAGCTCGAGGGCCTCCCCCAGCCGGGCCACGGCAAAGCTTCCACACCCCGCCTCACGATAGAGCTGAGCCACCCTGACCGCCCCATGGCCGTAGGCATCGGCCTTGATCACCGCAAATACGCCACGCCACGTCCCAACGAGGGAGCGAACGGTCTCGAAATTGTGAAGAAGGGCGCTCAGGGAGATCTCCATGCGGGTCGGAGATACGACAGACACCTCGATCACCTCCGGAAGATTCACAGAAAGGGGAGCGCTTTCGCTCCCCCTCGCCTACACGTCAGAAATCATGCCAAGTCCCTTTTTACCGAAGTTCCCCGTTTCGTCTTTTGTTGTCGAAATCCTTCACGACCCTGCGCAGCACCCCCGAGAGGAGCAGGAGACCGATCAGGTTGGGGATGGCCATAAGCCCATTCAACGTATCCGCCATATCCCATAAGGACGTCAAGAAGGCCTTGGCCCCCGTGCCCAGAATCTGACCTCCGGCGGCCCCGAGCAGGATGAGGGCGATCCATAAAATCTTCATGACGGGCTTGAAGCCCACGCCGAAAAGATAGGTCGCAGCGGTCTCGGCATACCAGTACCAACCCAGAATCGTCGTGAAGGCAAACAGGGCCAGCCCGACGGAAAGCACATATTTGCCCACTACGGTCCCCAGGCCCGCCTCAAAAGCGTAGAGCGTGAGCTGGGATCCGGTCAGCTCGGCCTGTCCCGTGAGGGTTCCCGTCGTCATGATGACCAGCGCCGTCATGGAGCAGATCACGATCGTGTCCATGAAGACCTCGAAAATTCCGTAGAGCCCCTGACGGACGGGATGATCGACATAGGCCGTCGCATGGACCATGGGAGCGGAACCCAAACCGGCCTCGTTTGAAAACACTCCCCTGGCGATCCCCTTGCTCACCGCAAGCTTCACGGACCAGCCCGCAATAGCGCCGGGCATGGCCATGGGGTCGCTGAAGGCGTATCTTACGGCCGAGGCGATCGCCTCGGGGATGTGCTGGGCGTTTGTCGCCAGGATGACGATGGATCCGATGATGTAGAACACGGCCATGAGGGGCACCAGGTAGGTGGTGACCGTCGAAAGGCTCTTTAGCCCGCCGATGATGACCAGGGCGACAAGAATGGCCAGGACGATGCCGCTGTGAAGCGGATCGACGCCGAATCCCAGGGAAAGCCCCTCCGCAGTGGAATTGGCCTGAACCGCCGCGCCGATGCCGAAGGAGGCCAGGAAGGCGAAGAGGGCAAAGAGGATCGCCAACCACTTCTGTCCGGCCCCATGCTCCAGGATGTACATCGTCCCCCCGCGCCAGTCGCCGTGCTCGTCCTTCTTGCGGAAGTGCACTGCCAAAGCCACCTCGCTGAATTTCGTGCACATGCCGAAGAGGGCCGACACCAGCATCCAGAAAAGCGCTCCGGGCCCTCCCAGGTGAAGTGCCGTCGCCACGCCGGCGACGTTGCCCGTTCCAACGGTTGCGGCCATCGCAGTCGCCAAGGCGGCAAAAGAGGAGATGGACTTATCCTCCGTCGTCCGCCCGGCCTTCCTCGATCCGAAAACCTCCTTCAGGGACAAGAGGAAGTAACGCAGCTGCGGAACGCCCAGCAATACGGTGAGGTATACGCCCGTCCCGACCAAGAGGCACAACATGGGGGTCCCCCAGACAAATCCGTTGATTATGTTGTTGTAATGCACAATCTTTTCCATCAAGGAGATCGGCTCCGTCATAGCGACTATCCCTCTCTTTCTTCACCTGCCGTTTCGCAATCGGCTCGAAAAACGCGAAATCTGCGGCGTCATCCAACGCAGTGGCTCCCTCGCTTTCCCCTCCTCCCAACGACTTCGGTAATTTTTCCATAATAGGAAAGAAAAAGACTCCTATAAGGTTAAGGTCATTATAGCATCGAGCCCTTCCCAAACTCGAGCCTCATTCAAGCGAAAGCAAGCCGCAGAGGGGGAGAAAAAGCACCCGATCTGCGGCCTTTTTGATCCCGGAGACCAGGCAAGGCTCCGGCTTTTATATCGAAAAACGACGCCCTTTTCAAACGGGCTCGAATCTCCCCAATCCTAACCTCGAGCCTTTTCGGGGAACACCACCACCAGAAGCATCTTGAAGGCCTCCTCGGCAAATACCGCGTGCGGCTTGCGCGAGGGCATGACCAGGCTCTGTCCGGCCTCCAAAAGGTAATCCCGGCCGGCCACCGTAAGCCTGCCCTTCCCCTCCAGCACCGTGACCATGGCGTCACCATCGGATTCGTGCGTGCTGATCTCCTCATTTTTGTCGAAGGCAAAAAGGGTGATGCTCACCGCGTCGTTCTGTGCCAGCGTTCTGCTGACGACCTCGCCCTTGCGCACATCGACCTGTGCTGCCAGAGAAAAAACGGCCTCGTGTTCCACATTTTTAATCATCGCGTTCATATCCCCTAAACCTCCTGTTCCTCAAGAGCACGTCCATCGACGGTCACCACGACCACTCGCCAGGGAATCATCTTTCCGCTCGCGGCCAACGCCCGCTTCACGGCATTCTCCATCCCTCCGCAACAGGGCACCTCCATACGCACCACCATGACGCTTTTGATGTCGTTGCGCCTCAAAATCTCCGTAAGCTTTTCGGCATAATCCCCCTCATCCAGCTTCGGGCAACCGATGAGCGTCACGCGATTTTTCATGAACCGCCGATGAAAATCGCCGCACGCAAAGGCCGTACAATCCGCCGCGATCAAAAGATGAGCCTGGTCGAAACAAGCGGCATCGACTGGTATGAGCTTGATCTGAACCGGCCATTGAGCCAATTCGCTGCCTGCCGATGCAGCCGGCGCAGTTCCTCCCGCCGGGGCACTCTCCCCCCTGTCCCGCAGGATGTCCCTCATCCGGCTGCCGGGGCAGCCCCCGATCGGCATACGACGAGGAGCAGCCGTATCCGCCCTTCTCTCCGTATCGCCCCGTTCCGCTTGGCGGCGGAGCTCCTCCTGGCGAGCCCTCACCGCAGCATCGTCGTAAGGCGCCGCCTCCCGCTCCTCAAAGGCGATGGCCTCTCTCGGGCAGGCCGGCAGGCAGTCGCCCAAACCGTCGCAATAATCATCCTTGATCAATGTCGCCTTGCCGTCCACAATGGCGATGGCGTTCTCATGGCAGGCCTCGGCACAGAGTCCGCAGCCGTCGCACTTGTCCTCGTCAATCTTGATAATTCTGCGTATCACTTTTGTTTTCCCCCTCGTCTTCCGCTCTCATCGCCTTATTCCCCCGCGTCGGACAGAGGATACGGCAAAAACGCGGAACAATCCATTGCTTTTGCAACAAAATGCAATTCAAGCGAGGATCATCCGGCAAAGGTCGGCGGACCTCGGGGATACAATAAAAAGCCGGGACCGCCCAAAGCTCCGGCGATCCCGACCCCACGTCATTTTCCCCGCCTTCAGAGCCTCAATCGGGCAAAGGGGTTTGCTTCAACAGCCCGTAGCCCGCATCGAAGGCCTGAAGGTTGAGGTCGGCGATCTTCTGAACGGGGAAATGAGCCGCAATGACCTTGCGCAGGGACTCGGGGGACGCGATCTTCTCGAGTTCCAGAACCCGTCCCACGCAGCCCAGGGCAACCATGTTCGTGACGATCTCGCGCCCCAGCTTCTCACGCGCCGTCCGCACGATAGGGAGCGCGTAGACGCGGGCGTCGATCCGCCCATGGGTGCTCTCGACGCTTCCTCCGCCATATTCGCCCGTAGGGGCCCCCGGCAGCTCCGTAACGAAGAAATCGTCGTAGACGATCCGTCCCCCAGGCTTGGTGTCGACGGCGAATTCGTCCGCAGCGGCCTGAGTCAGGATGACCTGCAGGCAGGGGGCGATCACCTTGGGGTAATCGATCGGTTCGGAGGATATGACGACCTCCGCCTTCGACTTTCCGCCTCGGGCCTCCGGACCATAGGCCTGGGACTGGACGACGTACAAATCCGACTCGTAATGGGTGATCGCCTGACCGATCAGTTCCGTGGCCAGAATGACCCCCTGTCCGCCGGAACCGGCGATGCGAATCTCGAACCTCTCCGCCGCCATCTTCTCTACCCCCTCACCTTGTCGATGACATGCTTCTGGTACTGTTCCGTGTACTCCGGAACGTCCTTGTTCACGAACTCGCCGCAGACGATCCTGCCGGACAGCTCTTCGGGACTCATCGTCTGCGCCTTGGCCAGGGGCACCGAGGCCTCCTTGAAGAAGTTGTAGTTCTCGATGGGAAGCCTGCGGTTGTTCTTTCGGCCGAACTGCGTATGACAGTGCGTCACCACCTCGATGACCGAAAACCCCTTCTTTTTGATCCCGTTCGTGATGTACATTTCGGCCTGACGGGGATTTGCAATGGTCGTTCGGGCTACGTAGGAGGCACCGGCCCCCTCGGCCAGCTTGCAGATGTCGAAGGCGGGATCGATGGCTCCATAGGGGGTCGTGGAGGCCCAAGAGCCGATGGGCGTCGTCGGGCTGGCCTGGCCCCCCGTCATTCCATAGATGTTGTTGTTCATGACGATCGCCGTGATGTCGATGTTACGGCGACAGGCGTGGATAAAGTGGTTGCCGCCGATGGCCGTACAGTCGCCGTCCCCCATCACGTCCACCACGGTCAGCTCCGGGCGGTGCAGTTTGATCCCCGTCGCAAAAGCCAGGGAGCGGCCGTGGGTGGAGTGAAGCGTGCAGGCGTTGATGTACCCCGCCATGCGGCTGGAGCACCCGATCCCCGAGGCCACTACGGTATTGGCCCTTTCCTTTTTGAGGGAGATGAGAGCACGGATGAGCGAATGCATGATGATGCCGTGTCCGCACCCCGGACACCAGATATGGGGCATGAAACGCGTTCGGACCCAGCTGAGAACCTCTGCGCTCGGCATGTTACGCCACCTCCTCGATCTTGCGTCCAATCTCGGAAGGCTTGAAAAGCTCGCCATTCACGAGGTTCAAAGGCTGGACGTCGCTCCGCCCGCGGAACAGCCGCTCCACCTCCAGGACCATCTGCCCGCAGTTCAGCTCGGGAACGATGATCGTCTTCGCCCCCAACGCCATCCGGGCCAGCTCCTGATCGGGGAAGGGCCACAGGGTGATGGGACGGAAGAACCCCGCGGGAATCCCTTTTTTGCGCGCATCACGAACGGCACGCAGGGCGGACCGGCCGACGCTGCCATAGGCCACGACCACAATGCTCGCCCCGTCCATGAACTCCGATTCGTACTCGACGATCTCGTTCCTGGCCCGCTCGACCTTGCTCATCAGGCGCAGCATCTTTTTCTCGATCTCGGGCGGATTGTTCGTCGGAAAGCCCCAGTCGTTGGTGGTGAGGCCGGTGACGTGCCAGGTGTACCCGTCCCCAAAGGATGCCATGGCGGGCACCCCCGTTACGGGATTGGGCTCGTAGGGCGTGAATTTTTCGGGTGCGACCGAAGGACGCGGCCGGTTCTCCAGCTTGACGGCCGAGGCATCCTTCTTGACGATCTTCTCCCGCATGTGTCCCACGACCTCGTCGCTGAGGATCAGTACGGGCTGACGGAAACGCTCCGCCATGTTGAAGGCCTTGATCGCGAGATCGTAGCACTCCTGCACCGAGGAGGGCGAATAGCAGATCGTCGCGTGGTCGCCGTGGGTACCCCACCGCGCCTGCATGACGTCCTGCTGGGCCGTCTTCGTCGGCGTTCCGGTCGAAGGTCCTCCGCGCATGACGTCCACGACCACGATGGGAACCTCCGCGATGTAGGCAAGCCCCAAATTCTCCTGCTTCAGAGAAAATCCGGGCCCGGAGGTCGCCGTCAAAGCCTTGGCCCCGGCGATGGATGCCCCGATGATCGAGGCGATCCCGGCAATCTCGTCCTCCATCTGGATGAAATGCCCGCCCCGTTTGGGAAGCTCCTCCGCCATCACCTCGGCGATCTCCGTGGAAGGAGTGATGGGATAGCCCCCGAAGAAGTTGCACCCTGCCATGAGGGCGCCGTGCGCCAAAGCGGTGTTGCCCTGCCAGAAATCGACCTCAGGCATCTGCCTCTCCCCCCTTCTCCGTGATCGTTATCGCAAGATCCGGACAGATGTTCTCACACTGACGACAACCGATACAGTCGCTCTCCCGCGCTGGGGTCGATTTCAGACGATCGCTCAACTCCAGAACGGATTTGGGACAAACACCGATACACAGGGAGCACCCCTTGCACCACGCGTTGTTCACCCCCACCTTGAACTGCTTCTTTTCAGCCAACGGCAACACACCCCCTTGAGATTTGCAAAAGACGAGACAAGAAATTCCGAGGACCGCCAGACGATCGGCACGATCCTCGGAAGGTACTGCACTCGAGCGAAAAGTCTGCGGGTTCGGCTTCCATCCCCTCAAAACGCCCGCTTGTCATCGGACTGAAGCGAACGTTTGACGAACAAATCCCTCTCCTCGCACAGGTCCACAAGTTGTTTTTCCAGCAGCCTTTTTCCGAACCGGTCGAGGTGAAGGGCAACCTTGGGGCGCACGAGATCCTTGCTGTAGGCCCCCACCACCGTCCCAACGCTCCCGTCCGAGAGCTCCACCAGGGAGCCCGCAGGATAGATCCCCACGGACATAAGCAACACCCTCATGACGTCGGGATCAAAATGTGCGGACATCGCTCCGGTCATCACGGACAGGGCCTCTCGGCTCGGCATGGGGTCCTTGTAGACCCTCTTGGCGGTCAGGGCATCGAACACATCCGCGACCGCGGCGATCCTCGCCTCGATCGAAATCGTGTTCTTGTCCTGGTTGTCCGGGTAACCCCCGCCGTTGAAACGCTCGTGATGTCCCCGAATCACCTCGAGGGCACGACGGTCCGAAATGCCGTTCCTCACCGCCAGCTCGACGCCGAGCTCCGGATGCCTCTTCATGATGGCGAACTCCCCGTCCGTCAGCCTGCCCGGTTTGTTCAGGATGTCCAGAGGAACCCGGGCCTTTCCCAGGTCGTGCAGGATGCCTCCGATGGCCATGAACTCGGCCAGTTCGGTGCGTCCCGGGAACATCCGCTCCGCCAGGAAGCTGGACAGCAGCGCGACATTGAGGGAGTGAACGCTCGTATATTCATCCCAACTCCGCACCTGCCCCAGGCAGAACATCAACTGAGGCGCTCCCGATATCCTTCGTGCGAGAGTCCGCCCCTGCTCCGCCAGGCTGTGAATATCCTCGGTGCTGCAGTCGCCCTCCTTGATTCGCCCGAAGACGTCCTCCACCTGGGAGACCGTTTGGCGCGCCAGCTCGGGATCGAGCGGCAGAATTGCGGGGTCGGTCTCCCTCAAAAAGGCCTCCAGCTGCTCCATGCCGGGCTCTCCGGGCAACACGACGGGAACCGCAACGATATTCGCTCGCTGCAGCTTCGCCTGGACCTTGTCGATGGAGGCCTCGAGGGAGGACAGGCGAGTGCCTCGCGGAATGAGAATTCCCCCGGACTCGCCTATGATGTCGTCGGCCACCTCCCCCACGCCGGAACAAAAATTTGGCAGCTCCTCCAGAGGGACCTCCCGCCGGATCTTCGTCTCGGCGTTATGGGTTCCGTCCATCTTCTAGACCTCCGCCGAGCGGCGAAAGAGGATGCTCTCTCCGAGCATTGAACTAATTGCGTCCCCTATCGTAGATCTGGAACTTGATCCCTCTTCTGTAATCCTCTCCAAGGTCTCCTCCCGTCTCCACTTCGGGGAATTCTCCGCGCCTCAGGAAGCGCTGCGTCATCAGGAAGGAACGCCCAAGGTCGTTCAAGGACAGCCTCAGCTGGAAACGGGCGATCTCCCCCGCCTCGACGGTCCAGGGAAACAACGATCCGCCCCGGTCGTCCGACGCCGCCCCCCTTTCACGATAAAAGGCCCGATCGACCTCGATGTGCGCCCAGGGGAAAAGGGAGGGAAGCCGAAAGACGTGAGGCATGTCGGCATGGGTCTGGAACGGCCACTCGAAAACGGCGTCCCGCTCTCCCCCCTCCTTTAAGACGCAAACCCGAAGGCTTCCCTGTGCCGAGGGCCGATTGATCCACTCGTCCATCTCCAAAAGGACACCGCACCCTCCCTCGATCAGCTCCATCCAAGGCCTGTCCAGTGCGAGCCGTGCCAGGTAGGGGCTGTAGCAGGGAAGCTCGGCAATCGCACCGACGGCATCCGGACCGTAGACCTGATCGTGAGGGACAAGAAGCTCCCAGCTCTCCGCCGACACCTCGATCGTCTCCGGGGAGACGACCTCCCACAGGATGCGGTCGTTCCGGCGCTCGTGGACCATCACGAGCACCGGAAGGGAATGCTGAAGCCAATAGGCGACATGGGCCATCTCACCGCGGCATACGTACCCCCGGGCCGTGCGTTCGAGCTCGCCCTCCTCGTCGGAGCGAATCTGAAGGCCAACGACCTTGCCCATTTTGGGGTAGGCTTCGACAACCTCCAAATGGGCGTTCAGGCCCGTATCCCCACCGCGCTGCCCCCGGAAGATCAGTCCCGGAAGCCGTGCGGAGATCCGGCTTGCCGCATAGACGCCGATGCGCTCGGCCATATCGTTCAAGAGTCTCCACCTCACCTGATAAGGACTCGTTCCTACAATCTTAAGTATTTTACCTCATTCCCCGGAGAAAAACGGCCCCGCTCGAATAAAAAAATGCCCTTTCCCCCAATCGCGCCGCGCGCCAAGCGTCCGGCCGTGGTAGACTTGAAAAATGGAAAACAGCGCTTTCCCGCGGGGTTCGGAGGCAAGACGATCCCGTACGAGTTCGCCGACGCCCGGACCGTTCCGCACTCGTTCGCCCGGGGTCGAGCAAAATTCGGATGAAAGACGAGGGACTCGGCCGTGAACGGTGAATTTCGCTCGACGTCAAACAGGGACCAGGGAGGCCTTCCCTTAAGCCAAGCGCTCCGACTGACGCCCCGGGCTCGGATGTGGTTTGCCGACGCGGCCCTGCTGGTGTGTGCCTTCTTGTGGGGACTGGGCTTTGTCGCCATGAAATCGGGGCTCTCCGCCTACTCCACCTGGTGGCTGCTTCTCCTGCGTTTCGGCGGCGGAACGCTCCTGATGCTGATCTTTTTCGCACGGCGCATCAAGAGAGCCTGCGGCAAAGATTTGTGCGGCGGGGCCGTCATCGGCCTGCTTCTGTTCATGGGCATGGGGCTCCAAACCCTGGGGCTGAATTACACCACCGCAGGCAAACAGGCCTTTTTGACCGCGGGTTACGTGGTCCTCGTTCCCCTGCTCCTGTGGGCGATACGTCGGGTCTTCCCCGGAATCATCACCCTGGCGTGTTCCCTCGTATGCTTTGCGGGAATGGCGCTGCTGACATCGGATCTCGCCGGGCCGATAAACATCGGAGACATCCTGACCGTCATCTCGACCTTCTTCTTCGCGGGACAGATCATCGCCATAGGATACTACGCGGCCGGAGGGGACCCCATCGTACTGACCTTCGTCCAATTTCTGGTCACGGCAACGCTCTCCGGATCGATGGGACTCGTCTCCGGGGACCCCTTCGTGTGGCAGGGCACCAGGGGGCTTCTCTCGGTCGTGTTCGCGACCTTCTTTGGAACCTTCGCCTGCTTCCTCATCCAGAACTGCGCCCAAAAATTCACCCTGCCGAGCCATGCCGCCCTTCTGCTGGGACTCGAATCCGTGTTCGGCCTTCTCGGCGGCATCCTTCTGCTCGGCGAGGTTTTTACATTCCGGATGGCGGTCGGCTGTGCGCTGATCTTCTCCTCCGTCCTTCTCGTCGAGCTGGCTCCCCTCCTCCGCGCGCCCCATGGAGGTTCCTCGATCCCTGCCTCTCCGCCCCGGGAAGAAGATTTTTGACGCAGTCCATCCTGCCGGCCCTTTTCAAGGCCTCCAGAACCCGCTCGCGGTGCCGGGGCATTCGATGCTGGAGCAGGGCGCGCTGATCGCGCCGCTCCCCCTCGGTCCTGGGGACGAAGATTTTCTCCCGAGTAAAGGGATCGATCCCGGTATAGTACATGCAGGTCGCCAGGCTCCCCGGCGTGGGGATGAAGTCCTGGACCTGCTCGGGACAAAAATCCAGCTCCGCGGCGAACTCCGCAAGCTCCACGGACTCCTTCAAGCCGGAGCCGGGATGCGACGTCATAAAGTACGGCACGAGGTACTGCCGCTTGCCCAGGCGCTCGTTGACGGCCGCGTAGAGGGCCATGAACTTTCGGTACTGTCCGATGTCCCCCTTCCTCATGCGCTTCAGCACCGCAGGGGAAGCGTGTTCGGGCGCCACCTTGAGCTGTCCGCTGACGTGGTGCGCGCACAGTTCCTCCAGGAACGCGCGCCCCCCCTGAACGTCCAGCAGAAGGTAGTCGTAGCGCAGGCCCGAACGAACGAACACCTTTTTCACCCCGGGAACCGCCCTGCACTTTCTCAAGAGCTCGAGGTAATCCGCATGGCTGGTGTCCAGGTTCCTGCAGGGCGTCGGGAACAGACATTCCCTCCCCTTGCAGGCCCCTCGATCGACCTGGCAGGAGCAGGAGGGATGCCGGAAATTCGCCGTCGGGCCCCCCACGTCGTGAATATACCCCTTGAACCCCGGCAGGGTTGTCAGGATTCGAACCTCCCGAAGAATCGACTCGTGGCTGCGGGCTTGAATGATCCGTCCCTGATGGGCATGGATGGCGCAGAAGGCGCAGCTTCCGAAACAGCCCCGATGGCTGGTTACGCTGAACTTGACCTCGGAGAGGGCGGGGACGCCGCCCGCGGCATCGTACATCGGGTGCCAGGCTCTGGCATAGGGAAGGTCGTAGACGCGGTCCATCTCCCCTTCCGAGAGGGGGGAGGCGGGGGGAAGCTGGACCACGGCCTTTTTTTCATGGCGCTGTACGAGGGCCTTGCCCCAGATCGGGTCCTGTTCCAGAGAGGCAAGCCGGTAGGCCTCGGCAAAGCGGCGCTTGTCCTCCGCAACCTCCATCCAGGACGGCAACTCGAGAAACGTCTCCGGCAGTTCGTCCGCCCCCGCGGCATAACAAGTGCCCCTCACGCTGCGGACCGCGCCGATCGGAACCCCCGCGGCCAAAGCGCCGGCAATCTCCAGAATCGGCCGCTCCCCCATTCCATAGACCAGAAGGTCGGCCTGACTGTCGACCAGGATGGAGCGCCTCAGGGCATCCGACCAGTAGTCGTAGTGAGCGAAGCGTCGCAAACTGGCCTCGATCCCGCCGATAATCAAAGGAATATCCCCCCAAAGGCGGCGCACACATTGACAGTAGACCAGGGTCGCACGGTCGGGGCGCAACCCCCTGCGCCCTCCGGGAGAATAGGCGTCCGTGCCGCGCACCTTCTTCGCTGCGGTCAGCTTGCCGAGCATGGAATCCAGATTTCCGGCTCCCACGAGGACTCCGAGGCGGGGACGTCCCATGACGAGAAAATCGTCGTCCCGGCGCCAGTCCGGCTGTGCAGCGATGCCGACCCTGTAGCCCTCGCGTTCGAGAAGACGACAGATCAGTGCGGCCGCAAAAGAAGGATGGTCGACGTAGGCATCGCCGCTGACGAACAGAAAGTCCAGGGCATCCCATCCACGGGCATCCATATCCCCGCGGGTCACGGGCAAAAAAGCCGTGCGTCCCGTAAGGGACGGCCTCCCGCCCCGTCCTCCCCAGCTCGACCGAGACACGCTCCCTCCTCCTCTCGAATCCATGAAAGTCCTCCCGCAGATTATGCACAGACAAAAGAAGGCTCGGGCGTTTGACCCCAAGCCTTCTTTTACAGTCCATGGTCGGGGCGAGAGGATTTGAACCTCCGACCTCTTGGTCCCGAACCAAGCGCGCTAACCAGGCTGCGCTACGCCCCGAAAAAATCTTCGCTTCCAGCGGCCGGCACCGCCTCGCAAAGACGAAGGGAATTCTAACACTTTCCCATTATCTCGTCAAACAGAATCTCGTTTTCCTCAAACGCCCTCAGGAACTTGCGACTCGGGGCCGGAAGGGTGAGGCCGGACAAATTTTGAAAGGGAACGAGCCTCCAGGTCTCCGGATCCGCGATATGGGGCGCCGACCCCATGCGACAGACCACAACCCAGGCCCTCACTCGATGCGTCGTGAAGGAAAAATCCACCCGCCCCGCCTCCCGACAGGAGTCGGGGAAGAGGCCCCATGGGCGTCCCCAATCCCGGCAGTCGGCCTCGAAGTCCTCGGACTCGCGCTCGAACCACGGCAGTTCCCACATCGATGCCCAAAGCCCCCGGTCCGGACGCCGACGCAGCAGACACCCTCTATCCGCAAGGCATACGACCCCCCATGCCTCGATTCGACGCACGTCGGAACGAAGCCGGGGCAAAGGACGGCTGAGGGGATCGGAACGCTCTGCGGCCCTGCAATACGGACGCCAGGGGCATTTTGGACACTCCGCACTTCGGGGCAGACAGACCGTCGCCCCCAGGTCCATCAACCCCTGGTTCAGCTCCCTGGCACGACCTTCCGGAAGCATGCGCCCAACGACCTGAGTCACCCGCCGTCTGAGCGCAGCGCTCCCCGCGGGAAGCGCGATGTCCTCGAAGCGCGCGATCACCCGTTCGGCATTGCCGTCCACCGCAGGAACGGAGAGGTTGTAGGCCACGCTAGCCACGGCCCCGGCGGTGTACTCCCCTATCCCCGGATAGGAACGAAGCCTCTCCGCGGACGGGGGCGGCAGGGTAAGTCCCTCCGCCGCCATCGCTCTGGCGGACCTCAGCAGATTGCGGCAACGGGAATAATACCCAAGCCCCTCCCAGAGCTTCAGGACATCCGACTCGTCGGCGCGAGCCAGGGAGACGAGGTCCGGATAGGCCGCCATCCACCGCTCGAAGTATGGCAGCACCGTCCCCACCTGCGTCTGTTGCAACATGAATTCCGACACCAGCACCTTATAGGGATCGTAGCCCTCACGCCAGGGCAAGGCCCGCGCGTTGCGGGCGAACCAGTCCGCCAGGAGACGGCCGCAGAGCGCCTCCCGCTCCGTCGGTGAAAAACGGTTCATGCTCACCTTCTCGGCGCTCTCAGGCGCCCCCACAGGCAGGTTCCGGGTTCGGCCCCCGCACCGAACGACCCTCCCGCCGCCCCCATCCAGTGCAAGGGGCGGTCTTCCGATCGCGATGCGAACCTCCCGATCCGCCGTCGACGCCGCGCACAGGGGCCGCCCAAGCCCCCTCGAGCGGACAGGGCGCAATCGGCAATGCGGACCTATGCGGCCTTCGCAACATGGGACACCCTCTCCTTTCCGATACAAAATGGGACGGAAGCCGGCAACCATCCGGGCATCACGATGGCAATACGACCGGGCTCCACCGCCGGCGCACCGTGTATTATAATAAAAGAAGCTGGCGGAAGAGCGTAACGCGTCCAGACTCTGAGATAAAAAATGGGAGGACTGTTCAATGAAGCGCATTCTTTTGTTCGCTCTGGTTATGAGCCTGTTCTGTGCTCCGGCGTCGCTTGCGGCCGAGACGAAACCCGTCGTCGGACTCGTCATGAAGTCGCTGGCCAACGAGTTTTTCAAAACCATGGAGGAGGGAGCGGTCAAATATGCTCAGGAGGACGGCTCCTTTACGCTCATTCCTGTGGGAATGAACTCCGAGACGGATATCGACACCCAGATCAGCGCCATGGAGAACTTCATCACCCAGAAGGTCGACTTCATCGTTCTGGCGCCCGCGGATTCCGTCGGCCTGGTCCCCTCGGTCAAGAAGGCCGTCGACGCGGGAATTCCCGTGGTCAACTTCGACGTCACCCTCGACAAGAAGGCCCTCGTGGATAACGGACTTCCCGAGAACTTCCTGTTCGTCGGCCCGGACAATACCCTGGGCTCCGAGCTTGTGGGCAAGTACATGGCCGAGAAGCTGGGCAAGGGCGCGAAGGTGATCATCATCGAGGGGAACCCCGGTGCGGATAATGCAAAACAGCGCAAAGCCGGTTTCATGAAGGTCGTGGACGAGTATCAGCTCGATCTGCTGGCGTCGACGACGGCCCACTGGGAGACCGAGGAGGCCAACACCGTCATGACCAATCTGTTGACCAAACACCCCGACGTGCAGGGCGTGATGTGCGCCAACGATTCCATGGCCCTGGGCGTCGTCAAGGCCATCGAGGCGGCGGGCAAGCTCGACAAGATCGCCGTCGTCGGGTTCGACAACATCGAGGCCTGTCAGAACCTGATTCTGGAGGGCAAGATGCTGGCAACGGTCGACCAGTTCGGCCCCGACATGGCCGCCAATGCAATCAAGGTCGGATTCCGCATCAAGAAAGGCGAGAAACTCGAGGGATGGGAGAAGACTCCGGTGGAGGTCGTCTCCAAGGAGACGCTTGAGGCCAAGAAATAGCTCGACTCCATAAGAGGGGGGCTCCAAGCCCCCCTCCTCAAAAAAAGCGGTGAAGGCTCGCGAGAGGTCATGAGGGGGGGAGATGATGCTTTGGAGCGTTCCGCGGAGCAACACATTCTGAGCATTCGAGGCATCGGCAAGACGTTTCCCGGAGTTCGGGCGCTTTCCTCCGTCAAGCTGAATATCGGAAGGGGTTCCATTCATGCGCTCCTGGGCGAGAACGGGGCCGGCAAATCCACGCTGGTCCGCATCGTGACCGGCGGATATCTTCCGGATGAAGGAACCATGTCCTTCGATGGTCGCCCCTACTCCCCACGCACACCTCATGACGCCATTGCGGCCGGCATCCGCGTGGTGCACCAAGAGCTGAACCTGCTGCCGTATCTTTCCGTCGCCGAGAACATCTTTCTCGATTCCCTGCCCCGCCGGGGTCCTTTTCTGGATATCCGGCGTCTTCACGAAAGCGCGCTGGCGCTCCTGAAACGAGTGGGCTTGGATGTGGATCCGGCATCCCAGGTGGAACGGCTTGGGGTGGCGCAGATGCAGCTGGTCGAAATTGCGCGTGCACTCTCGCAGAGTTGCAAGCTCCTGATTCTGGACGAACCCACCGCCAGCCTTTCCGCAAAAGATGCGGAACGCCTCTTCCAAATATTGAGGGACTTGCAGAAAGACGGCCTCTCCGTCATCTACATCTCCCATCACCTCTCGGAGATCTTCAAAATCGCCGACACCCTTTCCGTCCTGCGGAACGGTTCCATGGTGCTGACCCGCCCCGTAGCCGAAATGGACCTGCCGCAGATCGTCTCCGCCATGGTCGGGCGCCAGATGGACTCCGAATACCCATTTTTGGAGGGCTCCCCCGTGACGGAGCAGCCCATTCTCGAGGTCCGTGGCCTGCGCTTTCGGGGAAATCCGCACAGTCTGTCCTTCGTGTTGAAAAAGGGCGAAATTCTGGGCATCTCCGGGCTCGTCGGTTCCCTCAGGACCGAGGCCATGAGGGCCCTTTTCGGCGCGGACCCCAAGGAGGCGGGGGAAATCCTGCTGGATGGCACCGAGGTCCGCATTTCGAGTCCATCGGATGCGGTGCGCTCCGGAATCTGCCTGCTCACCGAGGACCGAAAGGAACAGGGCCTGGTGCTCGATCTGCCCGTCGTCCAAAACGTGTCTCTGGCAAGTCTCCAGAAGGTCAGCCACAGCGGCATCCTCGACTTCGGGGAGGAGCGGCACCGCGCCGAGGAGTTCTGCGAGAGTCTGTCGATCCGCACGCCCTCGGTGGATCAGCTCGTCCGAAATCTTTCCGGCGGCAACCAGCAGAAGGTGGTCCTCGCCAAATGGCTTTTGAGGGACGCTCGGGTGTTGATCTTCGACGAGCCGACCCGCGGAATCGACGTCGGGGCAAAATACGAGATCTACCTGCTTCTCTGGAGGCTGCTGGCCGAAGGGAAGGGAATTCTGGTCGTCTCTTCGGACCTCAGCGAACTCATGGGAATTTGTCACCGCATTCTGGTATTTTCCGACGGGGAAATTGTGGCCGAGGTCCCCCGAAAGGCTTTCGATCAGGAAAAAATTCTCTCCTTTGCCTATAAAAACTATCTCCGCTGAAAACAATGGGGACAAGGGAGGTTGAGCCTCCAAGGGCTTATTTCCCTCTCCTGGGAAATGTCGCTTTGTTCCCTCTCGAGGTGAGATTCATGAAAAGCAAAAAACTGCTCAAGCTTCTGCTCAACGAGGCGGGAATCGGCGTCATATTCCTGGTCCTGTGCGCTTCGTTCGCCCTGTTCGTGCCGAACTTCGCCTCCATGAACAACATCTCCAACATATTCACCCAAATCAGCATCAACACGGTGATCTCGACAGGCATGACGTTCGTCATCCTCCTGGGCGGGATCGACCTCTCCGTCGGGTCCGTGCTGGCTCTTTGCACGATTTTGGCGGGGAAGGTCCTGACGGCGGCCAGCCTGCCCCTTCCCATCGCCATAGCCGGGGCCATAGCCGTGAGCATCCTCTGCGGAATGCTCTGCGGCCTGTTCAACGGTTTCGTCTCGGAAAAATGGAGGGTCCACTCCTTTGTCGTGACCCTCGGAATGCTCAACGTCGCCCGCGGTGCCGCACTCCAGATCAGCGGCTCCCGGACCATCTTTTCGTTTCCCAAGGCCTTCAACGATTTTGGCACCCTCTCGGCCGCCGGAGTTCCTGCAATCTTCATTCTGGCGGTCCTGGGCGTGGTTCTCGGTCATCTGGCACTGAGACGGACGGTTTTCGGCCGCATGATCTATGCCATCGGCAACAACGAGGAGGCCGTAAGGCTCTGCGGGCACAATACGCGCGTCTACAAGATATGGGCCTTTATCCTTTGCGGGGGCATGGTCGGCATCGCCGCCATCATGTACATGCTTCGCCTGAACATAGCCAGCCCGATTCTGGGGGCGGGCTTCGAGCTCTCCGCCATCGCCGCGGTCGTCATCGGCGGGACCAGCATGAGCGGCGGCAAGGGATCCCTCATCGGAACCCTGATCGGAGCCGCGATCATCGGCGTCTTGAACAACGGCTTGCTGCTCCTGGGCATGAAGGACTTTTCACGTCAAATCGTCACGGGGCTCATCATTGTGGGAGCCGTCGTTTTGGACACCTACCGCGTGCGGCTTTCGCGGATGCTCTCCTGAGGCCACCGGATGAAAAGGATCTTTCAGTAAAAGTTTTCAAGGGAAAGCTTGCGAAAAAAAATCCTTGGGGACGGAATTCCAATTCTGCGTTTTTAGGGTATAGTAAATATTGAGGTCGGTTGCTTTCTGTGTGGACGACGGGTATGAAAATCCGGGACGAGGGGATGCGGAATGAACATGAAGGTCTTGGTAGGACTTGTTGCCCTGTTGTCTGCAATAGCGCTTTGCACGGTTCTGAACCTGGCCAGCGGGGTGTTCATTCCGCTGGTCGTCGCGTGGTTCATCCTGCAGGTCTTCCGTCCGGTCATTCGGCTGGGTTGGAAACTTCATCTGCCTCCGGCCCTGAACATCACACTGGTATTCGCCATTTTTTTTGGCCTCTGCATCCTTGGAATCTACTTTTGCGCCTCTCAGGCCGTCGAGTTCAACCGGGCCTACAACCTGTACTATTCAAAGCTCAACACGATGTTCCACTCGGTTTTGAAGGCTTTGAGCATCCCCCCCTCGACGATCTCCGATTTCAACTGGCTCGACCTTCTGGGGCGCTATGTGCGCAACATTTCGGAATTGATCCTCACCTTTTCCAGCAAATTTGTCCTTACGCTTGTCTTTCTGATGTTCATGCTCCTGGAGGCCCCCTACGTCAACGAAAAAATCGACAAATCCTTTTCCGGGCCCAATGCCTTCAGGATTAAGAACATCCTGGACACCGTTTCCCAGCAAATAAGCCGCTATCTGGGCACGTTGACGCTCATTAGTCTGGCCACGGGCTTCTGCGCCTGGCTCCTGCTTGCCGCCATGGGAGTCGAACTGGCTGCCGGCTGGGGCGTACTGACCTTTCTGCTGAACTTCATCCCCACCGTGGGCTCCATCATCGCCACCATCCCCCCCGTACTTATGGCAGCACTCCAGTTCTCGCCCAGCTTATTCAAACCTCTTGCGGTCTTTTTTTCCCTGACGGCCATTCAGATCACCATAGGCAACGTGATCACCCCCAAGGTGGTGGGGGACCGGCTGGGCCTGAGCCCGATCGTCATCCTTCTCTCCCTTCTGCTCTGGGGAACGATCTGGGGAATCCCCGGCGCCCTCCTGTCCGTCCCCATCGCTTCGATCATCAAGATCGTATGCGAGAACATCCAGTCTTTACGCCCCATCGCAGTCCTGATGGGCAGCGGCAAGGACGCCCTGATGGCCGCTCCCCCCGTCGTCAGGAGGAAAACGAAAACACACGTTCAGACCAATGTCCCGAACACCTCCGAGGATTTCGAGTAGGTGGCTTTCGTTCAAAAAACCTCGGCTTTTCTGATCCGTCTCACGGGCCCGCGGCGTAATGGAAGAGGCGCCTCACCACCCACCCTCCAGGCTCTCTCGGGCACCTTACGCCCGCTCCCGGCAGAGCCTGCGCGAAGGCATCCGTTGTCTTCGCGCTCCAAAAACCCAACCGCGGTCTCGTTTTTTCTAGGCCCTTCCCTCCACAACGCCCGGACCTCCCCATAGGCGATTCTCAAAAGCCCCATCCACAACAGGAAAACGATGCATTGCTGAAAAAAATAAGCGTCCCCCAAGCCCGACAGAATCCTTTCCAACATAGGCGCGTCCTCCTTCTGTTCCGCATCCGCTCGAACTTATGCTCTTCGTGATCTTCACGATTGATTATACTACGTAATACGTAGTATAATCAATACGCAAAAGGTATTTAAGGCATAAAAACGTCGTTGAAAGCCCCTCCAAACACCTCTCGTCCTCGCCTGTCCGAGCAGGGGAGAGGAGGAAGGGGCTTAACAGAATGCCTTTCTTGGAGTAGGATAAGCTAGGCCGGCAGACACGAGAGGAGGAAGCCCCGTGAAGAAGGATGCCTCGACCATTGGGGAGCGGATCAAAGCCTGCAGGGAAAGGATCGGGATGAAACGCCCGGAGCTCGCCCGCCGCTTGGGGGTTGCTCCCAACACCCTATACCGCTACGAAATCGGGAGCATAGGGATCAAGGACTCCATCAAGGAGAGGATCGCTCACGTCCTGGGCGTCACTGTGGGCTACCTCGTGGAGGGCCGGGCTCGGGAGAGCGAGACTGCGTATCAGGAACCGGAACCGATCGTTCCGCCGCAGATCTACCTTCCGATCCTGGATCAGGAGGCCTGCGCGGGCAGCGGTTTCAATTGGACGGATGTCGAATCGGGGGTGAAGGAGTGGATGCCTTGGCCAACACTCGAAACGGGAGGGCCCGTCGGGCCTGAAAAACCCTACTTCGTACGAGTGGAGGGGGAGAGCATGATCGGCGCCAATATCGACGACGGCTGCCTGATTCTGGTCAATCCCAACATCGAGGTCAAGAGTGGGGACATCGCCTACATCCGCTGGAATGAGCGATGCTCCGTCAAGGGCATCATATTCTATCGGGATGGACGTGTGGAGCTTCGCCCGGCCAACAAGGACTTTCGCTCCATATGGGTGGAGAAGGACGAGATCGAATCTCTGGAGGTCCTGGGCAAAGTGGTCCGCTGGCTCAACATGGGCGTTCCCAAAAGCATCTTTTAATCTTCCGCGTCCCCTCCCTCCGGGATACAGGGCCGGCGCTCGAACCTTTCGGAACGCCCTTGCCGCCGCCCCCAAAATTTTGTCCTGGCCATGGCGGCTTGCGGAGCGGCAAAAAATGGAAAAGGACGTATTTCTGTCGTCCTTTCCCCCGTCGGTCTGGAGTATAATGCTGTTCTAAACCGATGAACGACGACGAGGCGAAGGAGGGAAGGGGGTGCTTTCAGGCTTTTTCACCGTCCTGGGCGGACTTGCCCTTTTTCTCTTCGGAGTCGAGACCTGCCGGGAAAGCTTTCAGGTAGTGGGAGGATGGCTTCATCGGATGCTCTTCCGACTGGCGAGAGGACGTTTCATGCCCTTCGTCTTCGGAGTTTTTTTGACGCTGTTCTCCCAGAACAGCACGATTGCCACGTCTTTGGCGATCGGTTTCGTCGATATCGGCACCATGCAGCTGACCGAGGCCATCCTGGCCATGAGCGGAGCCAGTCTGGGAGGGGGACTGGTCATCCTCCTGATCAGCCTCAATGTCGTCAGGTTCGGTCCCCTTCTGCTTTTCGCAAGCCTGCTTATGATCCGTCTTTCACGCAAGCCCGAGATTCGCAATTACGGGCGCATCCTTCAGGGCATCGGGCTCATCTTCCTGGGAATGCTCGCCATCCAGGCCGGAGTCGTTCCCATCGTGGAAAACCCCGATGTCCGCAGCCTTATCCTTTGGAGCAGCCGCAACTCTTTCCTGATCGGCCTCGTGTCCTTTCTGCTCACCTCCCTGATCCAGAACAACACCGCGGTCGTCGCCATCGCCATATCCGTCGCCGGCACCGGCCTGATCTCCCCGACCGCGGGCATGGCCATCGTTCTGGGCGCCCACATAGGCTCGACCACCATCATCCTCATCTCGGGCCTGAGCGGCAAACTCAACGCCCGTCGTCTGGGTCTGGCGACGGTGGTCTACAAGATCCTGGGAGCCCTCGTCATGGCCTGTGCAATTCCGTTTATGCCAACCCTGTTTCGACGGATGGGTTTGTCGGTCAGTTCCTCCCTGGTCTTTTTCCAGATTCTGCTGGCCTTCGTCAACGCCCTCGTCGTCACGCCCTTCGCACCGATTCTCCGCCGGATATGCGAACATGTTTTTCCCTCCGCGCGCAGTCCTGCCGAGCCCGCCTATCTCAACCCCGAACTGCAGAACGTCCCGGCCATAGCCCTGACGCTTCTTTCGCGCGAGCTGGTGCGGCTCTCCAATTTTCTCGAGGCCTATTTCCAGATCCTCTTCTCCTTTCCCTCGGAGCGCAAGCGGCTCCCCAAACTTCAGGAGGATATATGGAGCCTGTTTCGAGAGTGCCGGACCTACTTCTCGGCCATTCCGATTCCCCAGGGAGCTCTGGCCCTGAGGCGGAAGCACTTCAACCTTTCGATCACGCTTTCCTCCTTCGAGACCATGGCCTCCGGCATCCATTTCGAGCTTTCCCAGCTCTGGATGCCCAACTTCATGGAAAACGGCGCCCTGGACGGGTTGATCCTCAGTTTTTTAACCCTTCTGCGCCATTCCTTCCGCTTCTTCGTCCTTGGAGACGAGGCCATTGCCCGATCCGCAAGAAGCCACATCGAGAACTTTCGTATCTGTGAGGACAGCCTGGGCTACGCATTATTGCTGGATCTGGACAGGCAATACGGGGAAAACGGGCGGGAGCTGATGATGATTCTGGCCGTCCTGGGGCGCACCGTGTATGCGGCCGAACATATGCTGAAGAACCTGGAGCACAACGAGTCCAAGTTCTCCCTATACCGTGCAATGGAGTGATGGGATGAAAATGCAGAACGTCTTTGGGCGATTTTGGGGAAGGCCTCTCGCCTCCTCGAGACCTAAACCCCTGATCGGCGAGGAAAAAGCTCTCGACGAAATCCTGATGGCTCAGGACAAGGCGCGCATAACCCGAGAGGTTCTCGAGATGGGGCGGATGACGCATGAAATGCTGGCGCGAAGCCTGTACGTCTTCGAAAGCAACGACGACAAGGACGCCCGTTCCGTCATCGAACAGGACAACGAGGTCGATCGCCAGGAGATGGAGATCGACTGGGAATGCCTCTCGACCATGGCCATACGCCAGCCGATCCATGACGACCTGCGCTTCCTGTTCGCCGTCATCAAACTGACGACGGACCTCGAGCGCGTCGCCGACGAGAGCACGAACCTCGCTCGCCACCTGCTGCTCCACCGCTCCATCATCCGGGAATCGGACGACCTCGAGGAGATCCGCTCCATGAAGGACTCGCTTCTCGAACAACTGAAGGATGTCCTGAAGGCTTTCGAAAAACAGGACCTCTCCCTCGCACGACAGGTCTTTGCCAGAGACAGGTCCATCGATGAGCGCTACAACAAACTCTACGAATCCTTTCTGGATAACATCTCAGTCAAGGACAACGACAGGATCCGCCGTCAAGCCTATATCCTGGCTCTGGCCCGACACCTCGAACGAGCGGGCGACCACATCGCCAACGTCGCTGAGTACATTTGCTTTATGATCACGGGAGAACGCATCGCCTCGGAATCGGACCCCAACAAGGACCTGAATTCCTCGGAGTGATCTTTTCCCGCTCTTGGGGGTCATTCGGCGGGCTCCCCGTCCTCTTGCTCCTCCCCGTCGAAGAGGCCCAACATATCCGAGATGTCGAAGGATTCATCCTGCTTCGCCTTGATGGCCTCGACCTCCAGATCGAGCTTCTGCCTGGCCTCCAGAACGTTCCTCGCCTGCTCCAAACGTCGAAAGGCGACCTCCGGATACCCGCGGTTGTAAAGCTCGAGCGCGGCGTTCGTAATGAAGGCCCCCAAGAAGGACTCCAGCTTGCGGGCAAGGATCTCCTCCTCGTCCCCCGCATATTTCCGGGTGAATTTTTCCACGTCCCATTCGAGCGTCTCCCTGCTGATCGACGCAAGCTCGTCCAGGACCTTGTCGAACTCGCTCTTCTGCGACGTCGAATCCACATAGCGTTGGTTCGAGTTCGTATCGTACTGCAGGACGAAGGCCGACTCCCCTCCCTCCGAGATGGTCTCCTCGGACAGCGCCGAGGAGGGAGTCCGAACTTCAACCTCGTCCTTCGGTTCCTGAACCTCCGACTTCTTTGAGCTCTTTTTGACCGCTATTGCGTCCACCCCCATAGCATCGGCCATCCGCCCAGCGGACGGCCGTCAGAAATTCGTTTGCTCTACTCGCCCTCTCCCTCCAGGGCCAAAGCCATAACCGCACTCAGCCTTTTGACGAAAACGGACGGATCGGAGACCGTTCCCCCCTCCAGGATCAGCGCCTGATCATACAGGACACCCAGGAAGTTTTCGACCCTCTCGTCCTCCTCCTCAGCCATCTTCAGAAGGCGGAGGACAAGAGGATGCCCGGCGTTCAGCTCCAGAATACGCTTTTGGGACGGTACCTCCCCTCCCATCGCACGCATGAGCTGTTCCATCTGGAGGGACATGCCGTTTCGGGAATCCACCAGGCAGGCCGGAGAGGAGGTCATCCGAAGCGAGAGACGCACGTCCTCCAGAGAATCCCCAAAGATCTTCAGCGTTTGTTCCCTGAGGGGGGCAAAGTCCGACTCGAGCGCCTTGAGGCGGGCTTCCTCCTCCCTGCGCTCGTCCTCACTTGAAGGATGAACGGAATCGCTTGCCACATTCAGAAGCTTGAGGGATTCGAACTCGGGCCCTTCCGCAAGGACCACCTCGTCCACCGGATCCGTCAACAACAGGACCTCGTATCCCTTCTCCACAAGACGCTCCAGCTTGGGGGACGCCTTGAGCGCCGCCAGGTCCCGGCCTGCCAGGCAGAAAATCCCCTCTTGATCCGACTTCATGCGTTCCCTATAGCCTGCGAGGGTCGTCCAGCCCTCCTGGGCGGTCGAGCGGAACAACGCCAGCTCCAGGATCGTCGCCGAGTGTTCCCGGTCCCGGACGAGCCCCTCCTTCAGCACCCTGCCGAAGGTGCTCCAGAACTTCTCGTAGGCCTCCCTCTCGGACTCCAGCATCCTCCGAAGGGAGGCAAAAACCTTGCGCTGCGTGCTGCGGCGGATGACCCGGATGATCGGGTTGTCCTGCAGAATCTCCCGGGAGATGTTCAGCGGGAGGTCCTCGGAATCCACGACGCCCCTCACGAATCGCATATACTCGGGAATGAGGTCGTGGCAGTCGTTCATAATGAAGACTCGCTTGATGTAGAGGCTGATCCCCCCGGCCTTCGGGTCCATGAAGAGGTCGAAGGGAGCCTCGGAGGGAACAAAGAGCAACCCCTTGAAGCTGACGGTTCCCTCCGCGTTCAGGACGATGCGGGTCAGGGGGGCCTTCCAGTCGTGCGTCAGATGGCGATAGAACTCGTGGTACTCCTCCTCCGAAACCTCGCCCTCCGCACGGCACCAAATCGCCTTCCGGGAGTTGATGACCTCGTCCTGAAAAGACTCCTTGCCGTCCTTCCATTGGGAGGTATTCAGAAGGATTGGCCAGGCGATGAAATCCGAATACCGCTTGACGATATCGCGGATCGTCCACTCCTCGGTGTAGTCCTTCTCGTCCTCGCCGACCGGACGCAGGTAAAGGGTGACCGTCGTACCGCATTCCGGCCGTTCGGCATCGGACAGGGAATACCCCCCCTGGCCGTCGGACTCGAAGCGGAAGGCCTCGTTCGTCCCCAGCTTACGGGAGACGAGTGTCACCCGGTCGGCGACCATGAAGACCGAGTAGAACCCCACCCCAAACTGTCCGATCAGCTGCTCCCCTGCGTTCTCGTCCCCGTTTGCAGCCAGGAACTCACGGGTTCCCGACTTGGCGATGGTGCCGAGATATCGCACAATCTCCTCGCGCGTCATGCCTATTCCGTTGTCCGAGACCGTCAGAGTGCGAGCTTCCCTGTCACGGACGATACGAATCTCCGGATCGAAGCCCGCCAGCTCGCTGTCGAACAGGGCCTCGATCCGACGCTTATCCAGCGCGTCAGAGGCGTTGGAAATCAGCTCGCGCAAAAAAATGTCCCGGTTGGAATACACCGAGTGTATCATCAACCTCAGAAGCTCAGCAGCCTCCGATTGAAATTGGAATTTTTCCTCCGCCATAAGGCCAGATCTCCCTTCCTGCGGCTCTCGCGGGTGCCTCCGCGGAGCGCACGGCTTGCGACAAAAACCATACAAAGCCTCCCGGCACGGCTCTGATTATAGCCTCTCCCGGCGTCCAAATACAAGCAAGATGCCGAAATCCCAATCGCTGGCCCGACGAACGTGCCGTCCCCAAACCGGCTCTCCCGTCCCGGCGAAAGAGGCCCCGAAAAATCCCATGCTGTTATAATTTCTGTGGATCGCCGTGCGCTTCGGGCATCGGCGTGGAACACTTCCCGTTTCATCCGCGCCCGTCGGCAGTGAAACGGTGTTGTGCCGGCCGTACCGGTCGAATTTGGGAGGCCCCTCATGTCCAAACGCAACCCCCAAGATACGCCCCGCTGTCTCGTCATCTCCGCCTTGGCCATCGCGCTGCTGACGCTTCTGGTCCGAGGCCTTCTGCTCCCTTGGAGCGAGGAGGGGGTCTTGTTCGCGCTCTACGGTGCGGGGGTCGGATTTTCGCTCGCCGTCCTCTGCAACCTGGGGCTGATCTGGCTGATGCGGCGTCGAAAACCCTGATGGAGGCCCTGCAGTGAAAAAACTCTCCTACACGAAGTTCTACCTGTCCTTGGCCGTTATCGCCGGACTCCTGGCAGCCGCGGCGATCCGGGCTCTGGGCTGGAACCCCGCTCCCTACGCCCTGTGGCTCATAAGCACAAGCCTCGTGTCCTTTGCCCTCTATGGCTACGACAAGTTCCAAGGCAGCCATGGAGGAGGGCGAATCCCCGAGGCGGTGCTGCACCTGCTCGCACTCTCCGGAGGATTCGCCGGAGGGTGGCTGGGCCGTGTTCTGTTTCGGCACAAGACCCGCAAGACGCGCTTTCTTTTCATCCTCATCCTGGCCACCCTTCTGCACGCCGTCCCCATCCTCCGGATGGTTCGTGGCTGACCGATGCGCGTGCTCTCCTACCGCAGGGTCTCCGAGCTCGACCGGCTGATGCGGGAGTTCATCCCCTTGGGGGAGGACGTTCGCTTTCTCGTCCCCTCGAGACGGGACCGAAGCTGGTGGCTGGACCGGTCTGGCAACGGAGAGTTCGGACTCGCCGAAGTGCCGACGGATGTCCTGTGGAACTGGCAGGACCTCTATGAGGATGTCGCCGCCTTTACCGAGGGACGGCGTCTGCGTCCCATCGATCCGCCCGACCACCGGCTGATCCTGAGTCGCCTTCTGGGCGACCTCCTGAAGGAGGAACCCAAGCTCCTGACCCTCTGGCCCGGGCTTGGCCGGAAGGGTTTTCTGGACATTCTCTCGGAGGACATCAGGGAGCTGCTCAATGAGGCCATCCTTCCGGAACAGACGGAAGCCGGCCTGCCCGAGGACAACCCTACGTCGCAGGTCCTCCCCCGCCTCTATCGGAGCTATCTGAAGTACCTGGAGGACAACGGTCTGATGGACAGCGCACAGATCTGTACCGCCACCCTGAGCCTTCTGGAGTCCTCCTCCCTGCCCTGGGGGTCGGATTTCGCGCTCGTCCTCACAGGTTTTCTCTCCTTCACCCAGGCCCAGGTGCGTCTGGTCCGGAAGCTGAACGACCGATGCCGGGAGGTGATCGTGCTGAAGCCCGAGGCGGACCTCCCCCATTTTCACGACGCCGCCCGCCAGCTGGAGAAACTCACCTGGGAAGAGGAACCCCGGCGCGTGCCGGGACGCATCCTCCGGATGCGGACCACGGAGAGCGAACTCGAGGCAGAGGCCGCAGCCCGTGCTCTGGCCCTATGGAGCGCCGGACGAGGTCCATTGTCCTCGGAACGGGATTTTCCCGGCTTTGGGGCCGTCGGCATCATGCTGCCCTCGGACGGCGAGGAGGCCGTATCCGAGGCGCTGACCCGCTATGCCGTTCCTCATAGCGCAGCTCAGGGGATATCCGTCGACCGGACCCTGCCCGGCCGGGTGCTCTCGGCGATGTGGGTGCTTCGAAGCCAGGGCTTTCGCACCTACGACACCGCCCTTTTCCTGGCCCAGCCCTGCTTCACCGGCGAGGAGTTCTCCGTCGCCGAGGCCCTGAAGGCCGGACCGTACGGTCTGGCCGGATGGAAGGCCTATCTGGGGGAGAAGACCCCCTTGAAGGATGGGCGGAGAGAAAGACGCTCCTCCGCCCTTCGGGCTCTGCTGGCCACTGAGCGGTTCTGCAGGGTGTTGGCCCGCGGAGCCCCCCCGCCGGATCTGATGGAGGCCTTCCATAAATTTCTGTGCGAAAAGGGGCTATGGCTCGATCGCCTGAAGGCACTGCCCTTGAGCTATCCCGAGCTGGACGAGACCATCCGCACGACGGCCTCCGCCGTGGACTCCGTTCGAGAGAAGGCCCTGGCGCTTCGGGAGCTTCTGCCGGACATCGGCCCCTTGGGCAGGCAGGCCCTCAAAGGCGAAGATGCCGCCGAATTCCTTCAGATCTGGTGCCGGGAAACCCGTATTCGCCCGACGCCCCCCCTTGCGGGAGCCGTGACGCTCCATACGGGTCCCCCTCCGGTTCTGGCCTCCTATCCCGTATGGATCATGCTCGGCGTCTCCCAGAGGGACTGGCCGGGCCGTATCGCAGGTTCGCCGCTCCTGGGCGGCCCCGAGCGGGAACGACTCGCCGAGGCGGAGGCCTGGCTTCCCTCCATCCAGGACAAACACCTCCAAAGGGAGGCCCTCTTTCGCCGTTTGATCCTGACGGGCGAGGAGATGACGATTCTCTCAAAGGCCGAGGCGGACGACAACGGACGTCCCATTCCGGAGACCCCTTTTCTGGATCGCTTCATGGCGGACATGGGGGACTGGGCTTTGAGGACCCTGCCCGTCGAGGGAATCGACATCCTTCTGCCGACCGACGGACACGCCTTCGAGGATGTCGATGCACCGCTCGATGAACGCGCTCGACGCTTTGACCCCGTCGCCGGATCCTGCGGCCGGATGGAGGAGCGTCCTCTCACGCTCGCGGTCAGCGACCTCCAGACGCTCCTCGAGTGTCCCCTGCGCTACTGGCTGCAGCGCAGAGCACGATTGAGGGAACGGCCCCTGGGCCTCGTCTCCGCGGCGGACTGGGGGGCCCTGACCCATAAGTTCTGGGAACGGGTCTGGAGGCGCTTCGACGAGCGGCGCGAGGGCTTTTTGGAGATTGCCGACGCGGAGTGGAGGGCCCTCTCGGCGGTGGACACGGAGTACACGGCGTACGCTCCGATGATTCGGGACCGGCGTCTCGGCCGCAGAAGGGAGATCCTGAGGCTTCGGGTGATGCGTCTGGCGGTGCTGCAAGCCCGTATTCTCGAACGGCTGGCGCAAGCCGGGTTCCGACACCGGGCCATCCTGCTGGAGGAGGATGCGGAGCTGCTCTGCGAGTTGGAAGGGGTCCGCTTCTCCGGCCGGTGCGACCGCGTGGAAATTCTGGAGGGACGCGACGGCGCCCTTCGGGCCGTCATCACGGACTACAAGACGGGACGAAGTGCGAGGTACGAGGAAGGACTTTCGGGGCTTGAACGCTACCCCTGGCACGACGGCGGCCTGGACCGATTTCTCCGTGGACTCCAGCTGTCGTCCTATGCCTTGATGTACGCCCGGCAGCATTCGGACGCCGTGCTTGCCGGTGTCTGCCTTTTGGGACATCAGGACGGAGGGCTTGCCGGCACCTTTTCCGAGGAGCTCCGGGGCCCCTGCACGGCGGAGCTGCGGGGAGAAAAGAAGGGCAACCGCTGTACCCTGGAAGAACGGCAGGAGGAGGCCCGCTACGCGATGGTTTGCGCCGCCCGGATACTCGGGGAAGGCCGTTTTGCCCCGTTTTACGGCGCACCCTCCTGCCGCTACTGCGGCATGAAGAGCGTCTGCCGCAGGGGAGAGACCGTCGGCGAGGCCCTGGGTCCCGAGGAGGATCCGGACGAATGATCCTTGCCGTCGCGAGCATCTTCCTCGCCCTGCTGTCTCCCGGGGTCGGCTGAAAAACTGCAAAAGCGCGCGCTGTCCATTCGATCCTATTTTCCCGCAGCAACAGGATTGAGACAACGAGACGGCACCGTATGGGAAGGCTTTTTTGTTCAAACACAATGGGCAGGACAATATCTTACGGCGCAGCTCCATGAAAAAGGCCGTTTGCCTGAGGACCGGGGATGCAAAGTGCGATGGGACGTCCCATTGGATACCGGTTCACAGCCAATGCCATTTTTCGACGTCGCCGAATTTCGGGTGAGTATGAGATGAATGGGAAAAAAAGGCGAAACAGGAACGTCCTCGTTCTGATACGGACGAACTACAATATTCTTTCGACCTCGCAGAAAAAAGTCGCGGACTATGTGCTCGCCAACCCAGAGCTGGTCATGACGACCTCGCTCGTGGATTTGGCCGAAGGAGGCAACGTCAGCGAGCCGACCGTATTTCGTTTCCTGAGAAAGCTTGGTTATGATTCCTATCAGGTTTTTCGTGTGGATCTGGCCCAGACGCTGGCGGAGGGCAAGGACGACAATTTCTACTCCGAGATCAACGAACAGGACGACGCGGGAGAAATTCGGGACAAGGTCCTGGCCTTTACGGCAAACTGCTTCAACGACGGCAAACAGATCATCAGCGCCGAATCGCTGAAAACCGCGGCCAATATGATCGAAAAAAGCGAGCATATCGTCACGATTGGCGTTGGAGCTTCCTACTGCATGGCTTACGACTTGTACCATAAGCTCATGCGCCTTGGGATATCCAGCCAGGTGACGAACGACACCCATATAATGAATATCCTGTGCTCCAGGCTCACGGAGAACGATATGCTGATCTGCTTTTCCCACTCCGGGGAGAGCCGGGAAATTTTAGAAGCACTCAGGATTGCCAAGAAGGGCGGTGCAGGCACCGTGGCCGTCACCAGCTACAAAAACTCCACGGCTACGGTCCTGGCGGACTGCTCCATCCTGAGCTCCTCCTACGAGACGCATTATCGTGCAGATTCAATGACATCGCGTATTTTACAGCTTGGCATCATCGATATGCTCTACATCCTGCTGGTCCTCCACGATCGGGATAAAAGGCAGGCGGAAATCAACAGGTCGCGTCTTGCGGTGGCAAGAAACAAAACGTGATGCGCCCCCTGAGGCCCGGCTGAGCAGGAACTCATACTGATTCGCGTTTAAACAGTAACAACGACTTGCCTCCCCCGATAAAGCTTCTGGTGAAGGGGCTTTTCCAGTTGCCTCATCCTGGGGGCCAAAGACATGAGTTTCCGCTCCGGGGCCATGGGGCATAATCCATCGTTCATTCAGCAGAGCCTACATAAATCCCCAGAGTGCCGGAACGGACCGAAATCGCAACGTTGCTTCCAAGGGGAACGTTGCTGACCGCCCAAGGGCGTCCCTGAAGAAGCCTGACATCCCTGAGCGGCCATTTTGCATTGTCGATGGAAACCCCCTCGCAAACGGCCGTCAACGGCAGCAGCGACAGGACCGGCGGAACCCGCGAAAAGGAAAGGAGAAGCTCCGAAGGGCCTCGCAACGGAAAGAGGAGCTCCCTGTCGTCCGCAAAACAAAGGACGTCCGCACCGCATTCGGATCCCCAAAGCGAGGAGAATACGTTGGAGAACGCGTGGTCGAAACGTCCGCCCCAACACCCCGTGACGATGCACTCCCCCTCCAGAAGCCCCAAGGCGAGCTGAAAATCCGTATCGTCCTTGTCCGGATCGTAGCGCATCGTCTCGATCTCCAGGACCTCGGCCCAACGCCTGGCCTCTACCGAGATGCTGTCCAGGTCCCCAAGAATACGGTCGGGGCGCACACCTGCAGTACGGCAGGCGTCCGCCCCTCTGTCCAGAGCCCAGACCTCGCGCCCCACAGCGACCTCGGCCAACCAATCGGGTGCGGGAGCCCGCCCCCCGAGCACGAGCAGACGACATGGGGAGCTTTCGCTCCCCCCGCATGGTCCTTCATATCTCGTGGCCGCCGCAGCCTGAGGAAGGGACAGGTTCTTCGCCATCCCGAAGAGGCCCCGAACGCGCCTACTCCCCGAAGAGCCCGCCCGTCCGCGCGTGCTCCAGGGCCTCGAAAGCACCGTCCTCGTCCATCAGGATGTCCCGCGACTTCGAGGAGTTGGCGGGCTGGGGCCCCACGATGCCCAACTGTTCCAGGCCCGTGATGATCCGTCCGGCCCTCGGATAGCCGATGTTGAGATAGCGCTGCAGGCCGCTCGCCGAAGCGATGCCGGTGTCCATGACCACCCGTATCGCCTCCTCCATCTTCGGATCGTCGACGATGCTCGAACCGTTCCTGCCGTTGCCCTCGCCCGTCGGGTTCCCCGCGTCCTCGAACTCGATGTACTCCGGTTCTCCGAAGGCCCCCTTCATGTATTCCACAAAATCCAGCGTGCGTTCCTCGGTGATGAACGGCGCCTGGAGCCGAAGCGGACGCGGATAGCGCGTGCTGAAGAACAGCATGTCGCCCTTCCCCAGGAGCTTGTCGGCCCCGCCGGTGTCGATGATGGTGCGGGAATCCGTCTGAGACGGCACCGCAAACGCCACACGCGCGGGGACGTTCGCCTTGATCAACCCGGTGATGACGTCCACCGAGGGGCGCTGCGTCGCCAGGATCAGGTGGATCCCCGCCGCCCGGGCCTTCTGGGCCAGACGTGCGATCAGGCCCTCGACCTCCTTGCCGGCCGTATACATCAGGTCCGCCAGCTCGTCGACCACCACGACGATGTTCGGGAAACGATCCTTCGGCAGGACCTTCTCGTTGTAGGAGGCCAGATTGCGGACCCGGGCGCGCGCAAAGCACTCCGTACGGCGCTCCATCTCCTGAACCGCCCAGGAGAGCGCGGAAATGGCCTTTCTGGGATCGGAGACGGGGCGAGCCAGAAGATGGGGCAGCCCCTCGTAGATGGCGAACTCCACGTGCTTGGGGTCCACCAGAATGAGCCTCAGCGCGTCGGGGGAGCGCCGCGAACACATCCCAAGGATACAGCTGTTGACGAAGACGCTCTTGCCCGATCCCGTGGTGCCAGCAACCAGCAGGTGCGGCATGTCCTCAAGGCCGCAGACCAGGTAACGGGAGTCGACCCGCATCCCCATAGGCAGCGGCAAAAGGAAATCGCCCTTTTGAAATTCCTCTGATTCCATCGCGGAGCGCAGGGCTATGCCCTTGCGCCTCGGATTGGGGATCTCGATGCCCACATAGCGCTGCCCTAAGATCGGGGCCTCAACACGGACGGAGACGACCGCCAGCGCCATCGTCAGATCGTTGGCCAGCCCCGCGACCTTGCTCACCTTGATTCCGGGGGCCAGCTCGATCTGAAACTGAATGACCGAGGGGCCCACGACAATGTGAGCAACCGTCGCCTTGACCCCGAAATTCTGCAGCGTGTCGACGATGATCTCCGCCTGGCTGTCCGCCAGCTCCCGGGCGTCCTCCCGGTCTTCGTCCCGTACCGCAGGGCCGAGAATATCCAGGGGCGGAGGGAATGCGCCTGCACGGAACCGCTTTGCCTCCTCCTCGTCCGGAAGGTTCACATCGGGAAAAACCTCCTGAACGGCGGAATCCCGGCCGTCC
This sequence comes from Fretibacterium sp. OH1220_COT-178, assembly GCF_003860125.1. Lineage (NCBI taxonomy): Bacteria > Thermotogati > Synergistota > Synergistia > Synergistales > Aminobacteriaceae > Fretibacterium > Fretibacterium sp. OH1220_COT-178. The sequence continues at coordinate 133,139 of NZ_RQYL01000002.1, forward strand.
GAATTCGCCCGATCCTCGACGGTGGACCGCTCGGGGGCCGGCGAGACGAGACGATCCCGGATCTCCCTCATCCGCTCCTCGGCCCCTATCTTGGGCGTGCTGTTGACCTCGACGACCCGCCCCTCCGCCCGCCACGCGCCATGCCTCAATCCGGCGGGCTCCCCTTCCGCTGCGGCCGTCTTTGGGGAAGGTTCGGGCTCCTCGCCCGAGGCCGCCCCCGGAAGGTCCGCCACCGGCGGACGTCGGTTCGTCGAAACGCGTTCGACGGGCGTCTCCTGCTGGGGGGGAGGAGGCACATCGTACTCTCCCGCCTCCAGAGAGGCCAACAGGTGATCCAAAATCTCGACCGCCGTCTGAGGCGGCTCCGAGGACTCCGCGACGGGCGTCTCCCCTGTCTGTTCCAAAGAGACCTTCTCCTCGTCCCCCGGAAGTTTCCCCTGTTCCCCCTCGTCGGGATGGCAGGGATGGTCGGAATCCCTGGGCGGCTCGCCCGAAAAAGCGACCTCCTCCTCCACCTCCATCGGAGCAAAGACCAGCTTCCCCTCGTTGACGAACGGCTCCCCATCCCGATGCTCCTCGAACACGGGGGCCTCGGGCTTCTCAACGTCAGGCTCCGCCTCGGGCCGAGGTTCCTCGGGATCAAAAACGATGACCGTCCCCGTGGGTTTGAGCGGATCGAAGGGAAGGCCCCCGGGCGAGGCGTGCCGGACAAGGCGCGGTCCTCTGTCGCCCTCCTGTGGTCGGGCGTCAACCTTCGGCTCCTCGACCCGCCCCTCGACGGCCGATCGTGCGTCGGGGCGGGCTCCTTCCTGCAGCCGAGAGGCGAAAAGAGCCGTCAAAAAAGCGGGAAAGCGCAAGCCGAAGAACATTCCGGCCAGGAAAAGAGAGGCGAAGGAGACGAGCACCGTGCCCAAAACCCCCAGATTCAGGACGAAAAAGTCGGCCAGTCCGTCGCCGATGCGGCCCGGCTCGGAAAGGGTCCAGCCCGGATTCCACCCCACCTTCCGAAACAGTCCCAGCATGAAGGCGATGGACAGGTAAAGCTGGAAGGTCCCCAAAATCTGCCCCAGAGGGCGAGGCACCCGAAAACGAACGAGCCAGGCAACACAGAGATACAGCCAGAACAAAAGAGGGACGAGGAGGGCCCCGCCCCAAACGGAGCGCAGATACCCTCCGATGCGCCGGCCCGAGTCCCCCGTCCAGGAACTGTCCAGAAGTGTCGCTATCGTGTAGATCCCGGCAGCCATCAGGAAGAACAGAAGCAGCTCGAACCAGCTTCCCCGGCCGGGATTCTGTTTCGCCGCGTGCCGCCTGTGCTGAGTTTTATTGTCGCGTTCGCTCGTCAAGGGCATCATGAGGTTCCTGCCTCTCAATTAAATTTCAATGGCCTCCGACCTGGGGCGGCTACTCCGAACGGGCCTTTTTGATGTTCCGGAGATGCCCCTCGTAAGTCGAGGAAAAGTAATGATATCCGTTCTTTCTCGCCACATAGTAGTAATAAGCATTCGCCTCGGAGCCAATCGCCGCATCCCATGCGGGAGATGACGGAATACAGATGGGGTGTGGGGGCAGGCCCGGAAAACGGTAGGTGTTGTAGGGCGAATCGACGGCCAGATCGCTGTGAAGAACCCGCGTCACCTTCCGTCCCTTGCGCTTCCAGGCGTAGACCACCGTGGCGTCGATCTGAAGCGGCATCCCTTTCTTCAACCGGTTGCGGATGACGGCCGCAATCTCGGGCCCCTCCTTGTCCCAAAGGGCCTCTCGCTGCACCATCGACGCGATCTTCGCCGCGTCGACCACGTCCCGAGAGGCCATGGACGCAATCCGACCGCCGTACCGGTCCCACCAGGCATGTGCGGCAACACGCACCAGCTCCAGCGGCTTCCTCTCCGTGAGGAAGTAGGTGTCGGGAAGGAGAAAGGCGATTCTCGACTCCTCATCCTCGGGCAGAACGTCCCTCATCTCCAAGGGATAGTTGCCATCGTCCAGGATGGAAAGGCTGAGACGATCGTCGCTCCCCGGACCGGGAGGGAGGAGATCCTGGCTGAAGAGCTCCCGAAGGGAGAAGATATCGGCCCCCGGGACGAGGGTCAACTTGACCACCGTCGGGCGCAACGTCTTGAGCTGACGTGCCAGGTTCCAAGGGTCGGATCGCCCAACGCGGTAACTCCCCGGTCGGAAGTTGCGATCCAGTCCCAAACGCGCCATCCATCGTGCCAGCGCCACAGGAGGACCCACCAAGGCATCCTGATCGAAAAAGGCCTGGGCGATCTGACGGGCGTTCATCTTGGGACCGATGAGGACAACGCGCATCTCACCATGCGAAACGGGCAGGAGGCGCTCCCAAAATTCGCTGGGGAGCTTCTGGTGAAAGGAAGCATATCCCAACCCCAGCCCCAAGAATAAAGCAATCGCCAGATACCACCCAAGTCGCTTCACCCGCTCAACTCCTCCACGCCCATCTCCCCGTCCCGACCTCTTCTTTCGGAAAGCGCCTCGTTCCTCGCCTACCTCTTGCCTACCTATGGAGCAACATGGCGTCGCCAAAAGAGAAGAAACGATATCCTTCGGCAACGGCCAGGGCGTAGACCTCGTGCAGCGCCGACAGCGCCCGCTCCTCCTCGCCCCTCCAGCCCCCCAAACCTGCGGCAAAAGCCGCCACCAGCATGAGCAGCGAACTCTTCGGCAGGTGAAAATTCGTGATCAGAGCATCGACGACGCGAAACTCGAAGCCGGGGTAGATGAAAAGACGGGTATCCATCCTTCCGGAACGGACCCCGTTCCCGTCGGACATGGACTCGAGTGTGCGGGCGACCGTGGTCCCGGCGGCGACAACCCGACCGCCCGCCGCACGGCACTCCCGTATCGCCAGGGCCGTCGCCCGTGGAATTTCGCAGTACTCGTCATGAATGTCATGATCCCGAATATCCGCGGACCTCACCGGCCTGAAGGTCCCCAACCCGACGTGCAGCGTCACCCACGCCCTTCGAACCCCGAGGGCGTCGATGTCCTCCAGGAGTTTCCGCGTAAAATGCAGGCTCGCCGTCGGGGCCGCCACCGACCCTTCCCTCAGCGCAAAGACCGTCTGATACGCCTCTTTCCAATCGCCGTCCCCATGGATATACGGGGGGAGGGGCATTCGGCCAAAAGCATCCAAAAAGGACAAAACATCCTCCCGCCCCGAACCGACCCTGACGATACGGGTTCCTCCCTCGGCCAAAGCCTCTATCCCGATCTTGCGGTCTCCAACGAGGACCTCGGCTCCCGGATGCAGTTTCCGCCCCGGCCTGACGAGGGCTTTCCACGTCTGGAAATCCTGCGAACAGGGGCTCAAAAGAAGCAGCTCCACGCCGCCCCCGCCAGGAAGCCTTCGTCCCAGAAGTCGCGCAGGCAACACCCGCGTGTCGTTCAGAACCAGGAGGTCGTTCGGCCTCAGGAACTCAAGAATATCACGAAACCGGCGATGTTCAACCCTTCCGTCTCCCACGCGCCAATCCAAAAGCCGGGAGGAGTCCCTCGGCTCCGCGGGCATCTGGGCGATCCTGTCCTCAGGAAGAGGGTAATCATAAGCATTCAGGTCGAACAGATCCTCATGCACGAGCGCTCGCTGGACGGAGGAACTCATCTGTAGCGTTTCACGTCGGTTCCCGGGTAATAGTGCTCGAGAATGCGCTCGGCATTCCATCCAGCCTTGGCGAGCGCCAGGGTGCCCCACTGGGAAAGCCCCACCCCATGTCCCCATCCGCTTCCTCGAAAGATGAAGGTGTCCCCCTCACGAACGATGGCCGCCCCAGTCGACGGGAGCGGAGCCTTGGCGCGCGGAGGCTCGACGGACCGGGCGGGAACGGCCTTTTTCGGAGGGGGCGCCGGAGATTTTTCCTTTCCTCCCCCACGCTGAATGCCCAGATAGAGATAGCCCTTTTTCTTTTCGGGGTTCTTCAGCATGTCCATAAGCTCCGTCGTGGAAAAGACGCCATCCGCGGTCATCCGCGTCAGACGCTCCTCCTGTTTCGAGGTGAGGGGCTCGTTCGACGTCGGTACCGGCGCCCTGGGCAAGCCCTCCGAGGGCCGTGGCCCCGGAATGTCGGGAAGCCAGTCGGACTCCCGAACCTCGGGCACGGCACCGTCGTCGGCCATGGGGGGAGCGGGCCGAGGGGCCTTCTCCGAAACGGCCGTCAACATGGTGCTCTTCAGGAGGTTCGGCCCGACCGCCGTGCGAAACAGGCTGGACTTAAAGGTCTTCGAACCGCCCCCCCCCACGAAGGTCAGCTTAGTCGCCCTCCCGCCCTTGTCGGTCTCTGCGATGCGGATCTCGGAGAGCGGAGCCACCGAACCGCCGCCGATCTTGGCCAATGCAGCCTCCACTCTGTCCCGAGAAATTTTTGCCGTCCAGCTGGCGTTGGGGGAACGGTAATCCACAGGCTCCCGAACGCCGCCGAGATAGGGCAAAACCTTGCCCCAGACGTCCGCATTGTTCGCCGTATGCCCTCCGCTGTCCGAGTGAAACGGCGTGAACGCAAGGTCCTTGCCGTAGACCAGGATCTCTCCCGCCGTGCTCTGTACGGCCTGATTCGTTCGGGCGGTCTCCACCCCCGCACCGCGGTACACCTGGTCGGACACCGAATCCGTGACGTCGTAGCCTCGAGCCGATCGATTCATGCTTTGGCGCAGGACATAGGTTCGCGAGATGATCGCCTGCACCCGAAGGGCCTCCATGGGCCATTTCGTCCCCACCTCGGCGGGAAGCACGCCGCACAGATAATCCTCCAGGTGCAGCACGTTCAACAAAAAACCCTGTCGCGTCAGGAGAAAATCGCCCCGATAGCTCCGCTTGTTGAAGCGCAGAAGCCCCGGACTCGAGAGGCGCACGGGGAGCGCAAAGACCTGTTTCCCCACCACGACCTTGCCGCCCCTCAGGCCGATGGAGACCGAACTGCCCAGGCTGTGGCTCCTTTGTTCACCGTCCGACAGCGTGATCCCCTGTTCCCCTGCGACCGAAAAGGAGCCCCCGGAGGCCAGACGAACGTAGACATCGCGCGCCTCCGACCGCCCCCCCAACAATAAGAGACCCCACATGGCCAAAAGCATCCGGAAGGACATGCCCGTCCTCATCCTTGCGCCAAACAATCGGATTCCCCCTGACAACAAATCGAGTGATCGACTCTTATCTTTCCTGTGCTAATACGCCTGTTCCTCATCCCCGAACGGCAACAGCGGGTCGTCCCCTCCCCGGGGCGCGGGTTTTCCGAGGTACGCGTAAGCGTTGCCCGTCGCCCGGCGCCCCCGCGGGGTGCGCTCCAGCAGCCCCTTCTGAATCAGGTAGGGCTCATAAATATCCTCGATGGTCTGCATATCCTCATTCAGGGCTGCCGCGATCGTCCCCAGACCGACGGGCCCTCCCTCGAACAGCTCGATGATCGTGCGCAGGATACGGCGATCGCCCTCGTCCAGCCCCTCCGCATCGATGTCGAGCATGTCCATGGCCTGGGCGGCGGCCTCCGCGTCGATCACGCCGCTTCCCCGCACCGCGGCGACGTCCCGGACTCGCCGCAAAAGCCTCAGGGCCACTCGCGGAGTCCCCCGAGCACGTTTCGCAATCTCCAGGGCCGCCTCGTCGAGAATGCGGACATCCATGACCCCGCCGGCCCGGAGGACAATTCGGGACAGTTCCCCCTCCGTATAGAGCGCGAGCTGCTCCACGATGCCGAAGCGGGCACGGAGCGGCGAGGTCAGAAGCCCCAGCCGGGTCGTCGCCCCGCAAAGCGTGAAACGCGGCAGGGAGAGCCCTATCGTCTTGGCCAGAGGGCCCTTGCCCACCACGATGTGCAGGGCGAAGTCCTCCATGGCAGGGTAGAGGATCTCCTCCACCTGGGCCGGCATGCGATGAATCTCGTCGATGAACAACACGTCGTTGGGCTCCACGTTCGAGACGATCGCCGCGAGGTCACCGGCCCGCTCGAGCGCAGGACCGGTCGTCGTGCGCAGCTGCCCCCCCATCTCCTGAGCGATGATCCCCGCCAGCGTGGTTTTGCCGAGGCCGGGCGGACCATAAAAGAGAATGTGGTCCAGGGGTTCCCGGCGCCCTCGGGCGGCCTCCATATAGATTCGCAGCTTCTCGCGCACCCGCTCCTGACCGATAAAATCCTCCAGGGAGCGGGGTCTGACGCTCACGTCCTCCTGAGAGCGGGGAGCCGAAAAGAAACGGGGCTCGTTTTCGTACTGATCCTGCATCATCCTGTTTCCCCCTGGATCCCCCGGCTAACGGGCCCCCCGACGAAGCTCCTTCAGGGCTGCCTTCAGGAGAGCTTCCTCGTTCATCCGATCGAAGTCCTCGCCCCTGGCTGCGCGAATCAGCCCCAGGACGGCACCGACATCCGGCTGAGAAAACCCCAGAGAGCGCAGGGCCTCCCCCACCGTGTCCACCGCTTGGGACGGCCGGGCCGGCTCGTTCCCCGGGGCCGGAACCGACTGCACGAGCGCCTCGGGCAAGAGGTTTCGAAGCTCGAAACACAGACGTTCGGCCGTCTTGCGCCCCACCCCGGGGGCCCGCATGAAGGCGGGGACATCGGAGAGGGATACGGCCCTCAGGATATCGTCCACCGAAAGCGCGGCCAGGATCGCCATGCCCGTACGGCCGCCGATCCCCTTGATCGTCGTCATCTTGAGGAAAAGCTCGCGCTCGCGCTCGTCCGCAAAACCGAATATCGAGGCGCCGGCCTCCGACACCTGCAAAAAAGTCGTAAGACGCACCCGCTCCCCGGGGCGGCAGAGCGCCAGAGCTCCCCGGGAACAGAGCACATCGAAGCCCAAGCCATGGACATCCAAAAGGACGGAGGCCTCGGTGACGCCGAGGACCTCTCCCGTGAGGCAGCGGATCACGGCTCCCCTCCCGAGGAGGAAAGCGCGAGCTCCGCCCCCGGAACGAGGCTCGAGCCATAGTAGGCCAGACCGGCCAGAGCCGCCGCAAGGGCATCGGCAGCGTCGTCGGGCGACGGGATCTCCTCGAGCCCCAAAAGGCGCTGGATCATCCGCTGCACCTGGGTCTTGTCGGCACCGCCCGTGCCACAGACGGCCAGCTTGATCTGACTGGGTTTGGGTTCGAGGACCGGAATGCCCCTCTGGGCCGCCAGGAGCATCACGACCCCTCGGGCCTGCCAGACGAATTCCGCCGTCGTGATGTTGCGCCCGAAGAAAAGGCGCTCCACAGACATGAAATGGGGGGCGCAGTGTTCGAGCTGCTCCCCCAAGGCCTCATAAATATGCAGGAGTCTGCGGGTGAACGGCATCCTTGGGCTCGTCTCGATACAGCCGAACTTCAGGACCCGCAGGCGGCTTCCCTGCTGCTCCACAATGCCGTACCCCACCCGGGCCAGGCCGGGGTCGATCCCCAGACAGACCCGCCCGCCGCTTGCGGAAACGGGCATCACTCCTCGAGCTGAGCGGCGACCTCGTCGGAAAGATCGAAGTTGGAATAGACGTTCTGAGTGTCGTCGTGCTCCTCGAGCACCTCGATCAGACGCATGATCTTCCGCGCCGTGTCAACGTCCGACACCTCGACGGGCGTCTTCGGGATCATGGAGGTCTCCGCGCTCTCGACCCCGTAGTTGGCCTTCTCGAGAGCCTCCTGAAGCGTATTGAGGTCCCCCGGCTCGCAATAGAGCGTGTATCCCTCGTCGCCGGGCTCCATATCCGTCATCCCCGCCTCGAGACCGCAGGACATCAGGGCGTCCTCGTCCAGCCCCTTGCCCTTGACCTCGACGACTCCCTTACGGTCGAACATCCAGGAGACGCTGCCGGCCTCCCCCATCTGCCCTCCGTTGCGCGTCAGCAGGGCCCGGATCTCCGGGGTCGTACGGTTGCGGTTGTCGGTCGTCACCTCGACCAGAACGGCGATGCCGTTCGGACCATAGGCCTCGTAGGTCAGCTCCTCGTAAGTGGCCCCCTCGATCTCGCCCGTCCCCCGCTTGATGCCGCGAATGATGTTGTCCATGGGGACGCTGACGGCCTTGGCCCTCTCGATCGCCGTCTTCAGGCGCATGTTCATCGCGGGGTCCCCGCCACCCTCCTTGGCCGCGATGATGATTGCACGCACCAGCTTCTGGAAAAGGTTGCCCCGCTTGGCATCCTGAGCGGCCTTACGATGCTTGATGTTAGCCCATTTGGAATGTCCCGCCAAAAAAATCACCTCATTGAGAATTAGGACCTCGTGCCTGTTCCGCAGCGAGGCCCGAAAATACAAGAAGTTCCCCCTCGGTTCCTCTATACGTCGGGAACGCAGACCGGCACGGGCCTGCGCTTGTGCTCGCTCTTGCTCCGCCTCTCCTCGATCCGTTCCCGGAGGGCGGGCTCCGCCTCGCCGGTCGCCAGGTAGCGATCCAGATCGTCGTAGGCTATGCCCATGTCCTGTTCGTCCGTCTGCCCCTCCCAGAACCCGGCGCTCGGGGCCTTTTTTACGATGCGTTCCGGCACGCCGAGATGGGCCGCCACGGCGCGCACCTCCCCCTTGAGAAGATCCGCGAGCGGCAAAAGGTCGGCGGCCGAATCCCCGAACTTCGTGAAGTAGCCCGTCACCACCTCCGCCTTGTTGCTCGTTCCGCAGACCAGCAGCGAACGGGACTGCGCCGCGGCATAGAGCGTCGACATCCGCAGCCGGGCCTTCAGGTTGGCGCGCGCCGGCTCGGAGAGCGCTCCGGTCTTCTCCAGTTCTTCGACGAGAGCCTCGTAGGCCGGAACGAGGTCCACGGTACCGCAGGGAATGTCGAGGGCATCCGCGACCAGCCGGGCGTCCTCGGCATCCGACGGCGCACTGTGACAGGGCATGATCAACGCCAGCATGGCCCGGCCGAACGCACGCCGCCCCAGGCCCGCGACGACCGCGGAATCGATGCCGCCGGACAGCCCGACGGCGATCCCTCTCGCCCCGGCCTCGGCCACACGCGCCCTCAGCCATTGCTCAATGAAACCGGCCAGCTTCGCCACATCACGGACATGCGCCAAACCTTACCCCTCCCCGACGGCAAAGACGATCTCCCGAAGCTTTATTATAGCGCACTTCGAGCCCCGCTTTCTCCCCGAAAGGCCAGACGCCCGCCAGCAAAAATCGCGGGCCGGAACAGCCGACCTTCCCGGCTCGTTCTTCCTTACGCCCTCGCCTGGCGATTCTTCTTCAGAAGTCACGCACGCCGCCGGACAGAAACGCGGCATAGGTGCGCCTCAACCCTTCTTCCAGCTCCGTCGAATGCCGCCAGCCCAGCCCATGCAGAAAGGAGACGTCCAACAGCTTGCGCGGCGTCCCGTCGGGCCTGGAGCGATCCCAGAGAAGCTCTCCCTCGTAGCCCACGACGTCGCGGACCTTCAGAGCGAGATCACGAATCGTCAGATCCGCCCCCGTCCCCACGTTCACGATGCGCGAGCCGTCATGGCGTTCCATGAGAAACAGGCAGGCATCCGCAAGATCGTCGACGTACAGGAATTCCCGCCTCGGCGTGCCCGTACCCCAGAGCGTCACCGAGGGGGCGCCCGTCCTCTTGGCGTCGTGCATCCTGCGGATCAGAGCGGGCAGGACGTGGGAATTTTCGAGCCCGAAGTTGTCCCCGGGACCATAGAGATTGGTGGGCATGACGGAGATGAAGTTCGTGCCGTACTGACGGTTGTAGGACTGACAAAGTTTGATCCCCGCGATTTTGGCGACGGCATAGGCCTCGTTGGTGGGCTCGAGCTCGCTCGTCAGCAAGGCGTCCTCGGCCATCGGCTGCGGAGCCAGCTTGGGATAGATGCAGGAGCTCCCCAGAAAGAGCAGCTTGCGGACCCCGTTTCGCCAACTCTCGTGAATCACGTTGGCCTCGACAATCAGATTTTCGTAGATGAAGTCCGCCGGGAAGGCGTCGTTGGCATGGATGCCCCCCACCTTCGCCGCAGCCAGAAACACGATCTCCGGGCGCTCGGCCTCGAAAAAGGCGCGAACTTCCGACTGGGAGCGCAGGTCCAGTTCTGAACGAGTCCTGAGGATCAAATTCCCAAACCCGGCTCGCTCCAGACGCCGCACCAGGGCCGACCCCACCAGGCCCCTGTGTCCGGCGACGTAAATTTTTGCCTCCCGCCCCATCATTCGTATCACTACTCCTCCAGCGCGCTGCGCACCTCGTATCCCGCTTCCCTCACCAGAACGTCCTTTCGGAAGAGCTCCAGGTCGTAGCGGACCATGCGCCGTACCAGATCCTCGAAGGTCACCCGACGCTTCCAGCCCAGAAGCCGCTCCGCCTTGGAGGGATCGCCCAACAGCAATTCCACCTCCGTAGGACGAAAATAGCGCGGATCGACCTCGACCAGAACGCGGCCCGTTCGGGCCTCCACTCCCTTTTCCTCGAGTCCGGTGCCGTGCCATTCGAGCTCCAGCCCCGCCTCCCGAAAGGCCAGATCGGCAAACTCGCGCACCGAATGCGTCTCCCCCGTCGCGACGACGAAGTCCTCCGGAACATCGTGCTGAAGGATGCGCCACATGGCCTCGACGTAATCCTCGGCGTGGCCCCAGTCCCGCTTGGCGTCCAGGTTGCCCAGCCAGGTTTTCTCCTGAAGGCCCAGGGCGATGCGGGCCGCAGCACGCGTTATCTTGCGCGTGACGAACGTCTCGCCGCGCAGCTCGGACTCGTGGTTGAACAGGATGCCGTTCGACGCGAAGATCCCGTAGGCCTCCCGGTAGTTGACCGTGATCCAGTAGGCGTAAAGCTTGGCCGCCGCATAAGGGCTGCGGGGGTAGAAGGGGGTGGTCTCCCTCTGCGGGGTCTCCTGCACCTTGCCGAACAACTCGCTGGTCGAAGCCTGATAGAAGCGTGTGTGCTTCTCCAGCCCCAGGATGCGTATGGCCTCGAGAAGCCTCAGAGTCCCCAGCGCGTCGGAGTTCGCCGTGTACTCGGGGGTCTCGAACGAGACCTTGACGTGGCTCTGCGCGGCAAGATTGTAGATCTCGTCGGGACGGACCTGCTGGATGATGCGGATCAGGTTGCTGGCGTCCGTCAGATCTCCATAATGCAGAAAAAAACGGGCGTCCTTCTCGTGCAGATCCTCGTAGAGATCGTCGATGCGGGCGGTGTTGAAGAGCGAGCTGCGGCGCTTGATGCCGTGTACCTCGTAGCCCTTGTTCAGCAGGAACGAGGCCAGATAGGCCCCGTCCTGCCCGGTGATTCCCGAGATCAGTGCCGTTTTCATCTAGTTTTCCTCATCTGCGATATCTCCTTTTTAAAAATACGGATGGCATTTCCAATCTTCCCAGTTCAATACATATATTTTTCGGATCGGAGCATCATCTTGTTGTCTTTTAACGTCGGCGTCGATAAAACCGCATCCCAGAGCGACCCGCCGCTTATGTAAAATAAGGGGGGAGAGCTCCATTCGCCATTCCAAAACAGCGATAAAAAGCCATCTCTACGCACATCCTGACGACGCTCAAAAATAGATGTCAGGGTTGGATAAATATTCAGCTGACTCAGCGTTCCCCTGACAGCCTCCGGACGTCGCACATGCTCCAGAACCCAGGGCTCTGTGCTGAAAAGAGTAAAGGGAACCAGCGCCTGTTCCAGATAACCGGTGCTGTGAGGTTCAATCTGCCCATCCTCCTGAAAACTTTGGCCATGATCCGACACCCATAAAATTGTGGTATCCGATAAAGTGAGAGGCTCATCTCCCAAGAGAGCAGCAAAAAATCCATCCACATTAAAACGAACGGCGTTTTTGAAGCTGTTCACGATCTCTCTGCGTTTGCCCAATGTATGCCGTTCTCCCTCTCTCAATTTCGGCAGATAGTGCTGATGTTCCTCCTTCTCACCGGGGTAACGGCCTTCGTAATGGACATGGGCCCCCCACTTTATCAAAACGACGAACAAGCCCTTCTCGTTTTTCAATCGCTCATGAAGAACCTCTGCAGCCTTGATATCCGCAAGCTTAGGGTTTGTGGAAAAATCCGACCACTTCAAGAGGACATCGTCGATATATTGCATGTCGTTCCTTCGAATGACAACATTCGGGAAATATCCCTGTAGGTCGATCAGAACCGTTTTATAGTGATTGCCCTTGGCGACCTGAAAGAGGGTAGGATATCGTAAAGAAAGCAATTCTTTGTCCGGTAATACGGTTACCCCAGTAAATATGGCCCCCTGAGAAAGCAAAGAATTGGTCCCAGCCGAAAGCGCTATCCCGTAATTCCACATATTCTCCGGCAAGGAACGGAGATACCCCGCCAAAACAGGGGTAGTATCGACCGAAGGATTGTTGATCGAGAGGTAATCCCCTCGAATGGACTCGTCAATCACCAAAAGAACGTTATCGTTTGGTTGCCCTCGCAGCATGGCTGGAACATACTCTTGTCTCGGTATCCTGTAATATTGAGCTTCGTCGTGATACTGCATAAAAAGATGCAGGCTGTTGGAAAGAGAGTCAAAAAAAACGTGACGGCTGGTGGGGTGCAGAAGATAAAAGAGGAAAAGGATCAATGCAGCTGTAGCCTCAATCCATCGACGACGTAAAGAGGCCGTCTTTTTCGAGGGGATTCCAGACGACCTCTTCAGCCCCTGAAAACATGCCAAGAGCACCACAACCAAGGCAGCGGGCACAACCCCTTTCAATAAACTTTCCGGGGACAAGACGGCAAGTATTGTCCCCGAAGCCATGCTCCAAGGTGTCGCCAAAAGGTTGCGTATGTCTTGCGCATCCGGAAATCGTTGCATAACCCCATAAAAAACATGATACGAGGCATTGAGCAGCAGCCAGCAGCCCCATTGTAGGAGAATGCCCACTTTGGGAACACCTCCAAGCAAAGTCAGAAAAGCTGCGGAAACGCTCAACAGGATCAAGATATGGACGGCCAAACGAAAAGCACCGATAGTCCAAGAATGATACTGAAAATAAAGGGTGAATTGATCGATATAGGCCTGACGAAAAAAGAAAAAATCGACCAAAGCATTCAGAAAGCAGAGCAAAAAACATTGTTTGAACATTTTTATCACAAAAAAACGCCCCCTGTATCCCACATCACTTGGACTTGAACAAAGAATATGAATTTGACGACAAACGAAATTCTCTCAGGGCTGCATTTGCCTTCGAGACCCCTTTGATCATGGAGGTCAAATCGAAACTGCGTGCCCGAAGCAAAAGCTTCAGAGCCGCCGCGATCATAAACAGCTTGAACTTGAACCTCAGCCAGAGCCGTTCGGCCCCTCGAACGTCGTCGTAAATGCAATCGAACAGCAGGTGGAAATTGTACCACTTCGACGCCGCCATGTTGATGATGTTCAGGCGTGCTCCTTTTGCCGCATGATGGCAAAGGGTCCCCAAAACGGAATTTATCAGTTTTTTATTCATTTTCGTATACAGATAATAGGACAGCGCCACGTCCTCTCCAAGGGCATAGCCTCCGAAACGCTGAAACTCCTCGGGGAAGCGGAGTCCGAGTTCATCAAAAACGTTCCTTCGAAAAGCCATGCTGCAGCCACTGAGCCACTCCACATCGATACCGTGGGCCTCGGGGCAGGTACTCCTGTTGTGCAGATACGAGGTCATGATGCGCGAACGAGAAGAAAGGCTGAAAGACTTATCGTCATTTGCCCCATCGATAGCTGCTACGTGAGGAATGTTGACCCCCCAGATCGCCCCATCACCAAAACTTTGGAGTAGCCCCTGCAAAGCATCGTTGGCGAGCTCGCTGTCATCATCGATGAACAACAGATACGCTACGTGGGGAAAAGACTTTAGTACATGCTCCACCGCATCGTTTCGTTGAGACGTCAATCCGGACCGGGGAGCCTTGAAGTATTCCAGGGAGAACGTCCATTTCCCGCTCTCCACAATCCTTCGGGTCCGCTCGTCGTCGCTGGCGTCCCAGACCACGCAGACAAAATCCCGGAACACCGATCGTTCCAGGCTGGAGAGCGCATATTGTTCGATCTCGTCGCTGCGGTTCTTCGTAGCTACGATCACGGCCAGAGAAACATCCACCACAGGCTGCCTCCTCCATAGTACATCCCCTGTTTTTAAAGCCCGCACGCCCTTCCCCTCGTCCCCCTCGTCCGGACTCAGACGCGTCCAAGGAAATCTCGGCCTTAAAAATTTTGCAACTGGCGAGACAAAACATCCCAGAGTTTGTCAAAAGAGCCCTCGAACGATCCGGAACTCTCGGCGCATAAAAGCCTGCCGTCACGATAGCGGGCATAGAGCTCCGACACCCCGAGCTTCTCGATCCAGCTCCTCCCCCAACATTTCAGGTGCATTTTGAGGATCGCCCCCCAGGCGGAGAGAGAGGGAAGCGATTTTTTATAGATTCGTCGATTCTCCCTCAACAGCCTTTGGGAATAGGCCGACGAGACCCCCGAGTTACGGAAGGCCGTCAACACCCGATCTACAGGCTGAAAACATACCCCGGACCGGAGAAAGCGCAACATCAAATCCCAGTCCCCCGAGACCCGAAACGAGGGGTCAAAGAACCCGCAGCGATCATAGACCGAGCGCGCGACGAAGGTGGCGGGATGTGCAATGCTCATGTGACTGAAAAGACGTCCGTGATCGCCCACGGGATAGACCGTCCATCGATGCCGAGCCTCGTCCACTACGGCCAGCTTCCCGTAGAACACGCCAGCTTCGGGATGCTCTCGACAGGCCTCGGCGACCGTCTCGAGCGCCCACGGCGCGTAAAGGTCGTCCGCATTGAGAATGCCCAGGACATTCCCGGTCGCGCGGGCCAGGCCTTTGTTGAAGGCGTCGTAGATCCCCTCGTCCGGCTCAAAGACGACGTGCGTCAAATGCGGCCGATAGCGCTCGATGATCTCCCGCGTCCCGTCCGTCGAGCCCCCGTCCACAACGATGTATTCCGACGCAGGGCAGGACTGTGAAAGGACGCTGTCCAGGCTCCGTTCGATCGTAGCAGCCGCGTTCAGGCAGACGGTGATGACGGAGAACCTTGGTGAAAACATGCTCATATCGACTCCTGGCTAAAGCAAAAGGCTCATTTCTCAGTAATCATTCGCAGAGGAGCCGGCAAAAAAGCTCCATGTAAGCTTCAACGGACCTTTCCTCGAAAAATGCTTCGGCCTGCCTCCGAAGCATTTCTCTTTCCATCGGCTGCCTCAGCGCCCTCTCGATCCCCTCGGCAAGAGCGTGCGCATCCTTTACCGGAACGAGATACCCGTACTTTCCGTCCTCAAGAATCTCGCGGATCCCTCCAGGAGCATCCGTCGCCACAGGGGTCGTTCCGACAGACAGAGCCTCGATCAACACCGTCGGAAGCCCCTCGTAAAAGGTAGAGAGGACCAAAGCGTCAGCCTCCCTCACAAACGGAAGCGGATTGTCGACCATGCCCACCCAGTCGATGTCCGAATCAACCCCCAATGCTCCGGCCTTACACTCCAGCCGAGCCCGATCCGGGCCATCTCCCAGAACGAGCAACCGAATCGGCATCGTTCGCCTGAGCAGAGAAAAAGCCTCCAGAAGCGTATCGAAGTCCTTTTCGGGACTCAGACGAGCGACAGCGGCCAAAACCGGAGTATCCTTATCCTTCAGCCAAGGATGCCCGCAGCACTCCGCACCCTTTTCCCTCAGGGTTCTGCCCACCACAGGATTGTAAATGAACTCCGCACAGGAGGCAGGAACGCGAAAACGCTCGACCAAATCCGACGCCACGGCAGAGGAGACGCCAACGACACAATCCGCTTTAGGATAAAAAAAACGGCACATCTGGGAAAAACAGAAACGAACCGGAACGATCTGACGCCTCAAGTGTTCGGAGAGCAAAGTATGCTCCGTTACGACGACCTTCGAGGGGCGTCCGGCAAAATAATTGGCCGCCAGCACGATGGAATTGTAGTGAGCCGTCAGCATCAGACACGGCCGGCTGCGCTTGATGTAACGCGTCAAACTCCGTACGGACGTGAAAAGTTTTCGGATGAAGATCGAGATCGCCCATGGGAGCAAAAATATATTCCTGCTTTTGAAGAGCCGATGAAACCCTCTGAGCGACTCGTAATAATGCCCCCCCTCAAGTTCCATAAGACAGACCCTTTTGTCGAGCCCAGCCTTCAGGGACTCTGACTGAGGCCCCGGAACAACGATATCGACAGGGAATCCCTGTCGCGCCAAAAGACCGGCTAGACGAACCATGATCCTCTCTGCGCCCCCGGGCCCCAGGGAGGCGAGCACGACGGCAATCCGCTTCTCTTTCATCTTTTCAGGAATCCTCTCAGGGAAACGTAAGCCGACTGAGCCATCAGCGCGTCAACGGACATTCCTTCATACAGCATGAAACGCGGCAGGGCCAGAAGCTTCTTATGCTCCCCTGCCGACAAACGGCCCGGCGAGGTCATCACGCATGTCGCGGCGTCAAGAGAACGCAAAACGGACTCTGCCTCCTCGGTAAAAAGGCCGTAGGCATAAGCATAATGCACAGGAGTGCATCCGGTATGCCGAGCGATTTTCTCTCCGGCCAAAACGAACTCCTCACGGATAACCTCCCGGGGAACCGTCTGCAGGTTCAGATGACGATGCCCGTGATTTCCCAACCCGGCCAGGGGATGGAGATGAAGCTCCCGGACGTCGTTCCAGGTCAGAAAAAGCTCCTTCAGGTTCTCGATCTCATACCCGTTTTCCGCACATATTTCCCCAATATAGGTCTCAGCCCCCAAAGACGATTGCAAGGCCGCGGCTCGCCCCCTCATGAAAGCGTCGTTCTTCTCGGCCGGGCTTTCAAGAGAAATCGCGTTTCCTCTCCAGAGGATCGACCTCCGCGCGGAAAGCAGGCCTTCCAGGGCGTACCACCAGGGAATGTGGTCCCCATCAATGAAGGCCGTGCTCAAATAGACCGTGAAGGGCACGTCATGCCTTTCAAAGACCGACAGCCCCTCGGTCAGATTATCCCGATACCCATCGTCCAGAGTGACGACAAGGGAACGGGAAGGTAAAGCACATTCCTCCACCAAGGCGGAATGGAGCTGCGACAGCGACAGAAAGGCGAACCCTCTACGCTTGGCTTCAGAGAAGAAGCGGTCCAAGTACTGCGGGGAGACCTTCATGTCCTCGTTAGGTGAAAGCCGCAGCGGGTCTCTTTCTCCAATGCGATGGAGCATGAGGCAAAAAACATCGTTCGCCATAAGGCGGTGGACGACCGACATTGCTAGGGGACTGGAGAGCCCCTTCAGAAACCATCGTCCGAGCGTGCTCTTCATTTTCGGGCGAAAATCCCAATGGTCATCGTGTAATCCTCGTCATAAAAATCCAACAGACCGGCGTCCGCCACATCCTCGACAGAAAGCCCGTCCAAAAACGCCTTGGCCACAAAAACGTTCCCATACCCCTGAACGACGACCTCTCCAAAACTTTCCGCAAACAACCGCTCGGCGGACCGCGTCGTAAAGCGCCAAAAATCTCCCCAGCGGTCCATGTCGTAACGGCTGATCTGGGATATACCGCTCACCGTCGCCAGCAGAACCCCTCCCGGGGTCAGAAGTCTACAGGCACCTTGCACCGCCCCTGCCAAATCGTAGATGAAATTGAACGTCTGGGTACAGATGAAACAATCGGCAAGGGCTTCGGGAAGCGAGTCCGGCCGGGAAAGATCACCCGTTACCGTTGCGGTATCCGACGACGGGTCGACGTGCAGAATATGGGAAACGAAATCGTTGCCAAATTTTCGCGTGTAGCTGTCCCCTGCAACCTCCAGAACCCTGCCCGTAATGCATGAAGCATGTTCCTCAAGAAACTTTTCGATGTAATAGCGGTCCAGAGGCATCCCCCTGTCGAATCCGAAGAGACGGCTCACCGGTTCCAGACGTCTGCCCTCAAAAACAACTTGAGGTGGATTGGAAAAACAAGCTCTCAACTTTCTCGCTATCCGGGAAACGATTCGCACCGCCCTCACCCTCTCATCGACGTCACGTTGGGAACGGACCCACTAAAGCCTCTCGTTGACCGCAAAAATATTGACCTGCCAGGGCATGTCCCCACACTCGAAGGGAGATGAGGCGGAATTCCCCAAGGGAGCGAGCCGATAATGGAAACCAGCCTCGTCCAAGGTCTCTAGAATATGCCCCAGCGTCCCCGTTCCCCAGGAATGGTACTCGCAAAAAAGACGGCAGACGCGGTTCAATACAGGCTTCAAAGAGGGTAAAACAATCGACTCTGCTCCTTCGATATCCATTTTCAAGAGATCCACGCGCTTTTCGTCCGCCAGAAGTTCCGCCAGCTCGACGCTGGAGACCCTGCGCATTGCCTCTCCTGTCGCCACACGTCCTCCATCGGCTCCGTCCGAATCGAAAGCCACGCCATCCGAATGCACCCAAACCGCAGCCTTATGCAGGGCGACTCCCGTCATAAGCCCATTACGAGCGAGGTTCCGATGCAGATAGCCGAACACGTTTTCATCCGGTTCAAAAGCGGTCATCCTAGCATCCGGATACAGCATCTTGAAGTAGGCGGCGCTTACCCCTACATTAGCCCCGCAGTCGTAAACGACGGGACAAGAGTGGGCACAACGAAAAAAATAAGAGCTGTTCCTGAATATATCCACGTATTGCCAGAAAAAGCTGGGAGCGTCGGGCACATCAAAGACGAGACCCTTAAACTGTACGTTCGACAGCGGACGGTGACGCTCCCGCCGCGCACATGCAGAATAAAGCCGCAGAAACTCCCTGCCCTCCGCCGTCGCCAGATACCCCAAACGTCTCCATATTTTTGCAAACATCGTTCACTCACCTGACATGGCGTTTCAGCACGCAATTTGTCATTTCCTCTTCTCCGCCACGACGCGCACCTGTGTCCAGGTCGTCTCCCATCTTGCGTACAGCCGGCAGCACAGATCGAAAAAACGGCGTCCGCCACAAGCCAGCAGACGATAATGGGGAGGCTACTTGTGACGGTACGGCTTCGACTCCAGAACATGAAAACCGGCTCGGGTAATGCTTCTTCATTCAAGCCCATCCTCTCGAGAGCGCTTCCAAAGATAGATCACTTAGCTCCCTCCGCCCCCATCAGAAGACGGCAAAGCTTGCGCAGGGCACGAACCCATAAGGGCGGAGGCAGCATTCTGTTCAGCGCACGTCCGACCGCTCGCAGGATCTCCCCATCAACCTGAACACGAACCTTTTTCAGCGGTTCATGAGCACCTGCCAGCTCTCCATTGAAAAGGGCTCCTCTCGAATCCGGGGCACTACAGTGAACTCCCGTTCCGTCAAAACCGATGTTCTCCAGCAGGGATTTCGAGGGATACAGGCCCTTTCGGTCCAGAAGAAAATTCGTCGCGTACCAGCGTATCGCCCAGGAGTCGACCTTCCCCAGTGCCTGCTGTTTCAAAAGCCGCGTATAAGGATAATGGCCACCCAGATCAAATTTGAAGGACGAATTTTCGGAACGGATGCGCGCCAGCAACCGCGAGCCGTCCGGCTCAAAATCCCGCCAGGCCCGGCTCCAAGTCCCCCATCCCCAACACCCCAGGGAGGGCAGAAAATAGCTCTGCGGCAAAGAGGGAAGGCCCAGCGGATAGATATGCCCCTGAATCGTGGCAACATCCGCATCGTCCCGGTAAAGGTCCAACCCCTCATTCATGTGATCGAGGAAGTGCGGGACCGTCACCATATCGTCCTCCAGCACGATGACCTCACCGTACTCCTCCACGACCTGAGTGACCCCGGAAATTACCGAGGCGGCAAGCCCTTGATTTTCAAACCTTTTAATCACCTCGATGGAGGCAAAGCCCTCTATGGAATCGACGTACCGCCGAACCGCCTCCACCGCGGGCCGAGCCAGGTCATTCTTGGCCCCATCGGAGAAGACAAACAAACGGCTTTGTGGCGCCAGGCGATTCGCGAGCAAGGCCTCGACCGTTTTGCGCGTGTGCTCGGGACGGTTGTAGACAAAGAGGACTACCGGCGCAAGAGAGTCCTTCAGCTTGACCATCTCCCAATATAGAGAGTTAACGGCAAATTCCCGACTAAATACCCAAACAACCACTATGTCAAGAAACCTAGCTCATTAAGACAAAACTTTCCTTTGAGCTATTTAATGCCTGGCAAAGACATCGAGACAGCAACATAGTTAGAGTACTGAAAATTATCCATGACTGGATAATAGCATCTTCGACAAAGTCCCTTCGGCATGAGCTTACAAACTATGAAGCCTCTGGATTCAAACAGTCTATAAAGAGACCGCAAAGAGGTCATCGAATCGATACCGGCCCCCCCATATTCGAACTGAATCAGATCGATGAAATCTGGGCGCAGAAAACCTCCCAGCCCCTCCAAGACCTTCAATTCATGCCCTTCAACGTCCACTTTCAGCAAATGGATATGTTTGATCCCATGAGACTTGATGTAACTCTCAAGCGTGATTGTTTTTACCTCCAAAAAAGAATTCGCATCAACCCCACACGAGGCAGGATCTCTTCGATAAAAAGAGGCCAAAGTATTCTGCGGGTCCGCAAACCAAAGTGACCGAGTTTCCTCCTCATCGGAAACAGCAGCTTCATTGATGTGCACCGTTTTGTTGTCGATAAAGACATCACGCAACTCAGCAGCGCAACTTGGCAACGGCTCAAAAAGATGTCCTTCTGCATCGGGAAACTGCTTCAAAAGCATTTGGGAGTATTTCCCCATATTAGCGCCAACATCAAAAAAAATAAAAGGTTCCTTTTGTTCCTCAAACGGTAAATGCGACAGAAAATACCCTTCTCCGTTACTCTCAAAATTACAGTCGTTAAGGTTTTCGGCCCATGCATACAAGCGCCAAGCCACTTTTTTTAAAAAAGAACGCAGGGGAAATTTTCCAAGCATATATTTTCAGCCCTTTTACTTATAATTTATTTTCAACAAATTGATCTCTTGTCGTTTTTAAGGACCACCAATCCTCAAAAACAAAAGCGCCTAGTCTCTTCTCCGGGGCATAGGGCGACATACAAAACCGACCAGAAATTTCAAAAGCAAACGCTGGAGCCCGTGAGGGTTCCACAAGCATTTCTCTTTGAAACAAATAAGCGCGGAGCCTTACTTGGTAAACTCCATTATTCAGCATTGATGTCGGCAACCGTACACTTACTTGACAAAGACCTTCCAAAACAGGCAATTCGCCTTCGGTTCCCATTTGATCCGTCTGATAACTGTACCAAAGCAGAGTTCCGTTTTCGTCATAAAGGGCGTAGCCGACCTCCAACGCCGGATCCGGTATTTCCGCCACTCCCTCGATCTCCACCCAGACCTTGTCCTTGCGTTCGACGGCTCCCGAAACCGCCTTTCCGTCCTCCCCATAGAGCCCGAAGCGCAGCGGCTTGAACCAGGGGTTCTCGAAAAGGTCGCCCGGGTTCCTCCACTCGGCGACCTCAGTGGCTTCCCTGGAGACGTTCAGGTATTCCCGCACCCCCGCGGAGACATCCGGCGTGTCGAGCGCCACCCGGCCCCGGTCCAGACACACCACCCGGTTGCAGAGCTGGGAGACGGCACTCATGTTGTGGCTCACGAACAGGATCGTTCGGCCCTGCTTGTGGCTCACCTCGTCCATCTTGCCCATGCACTTCTTCTGAAACTCCGCGTCCCCCACCGCGAGGACCTCGTCGATCATCAGGATCTCCGTGTCCAGGTGAGCGGCCACGGCGAAGGCCAGGCGCACGTACATCCCGCTGGAGTAGCGCTTGACGGGCGTGTCCAGAAACTTCTCCACCCCCGCGAAGTCCACGATGGCGTCGAAATTCCTTCGGATCTCCGCCTTGCTCATCCCGAGGATGGCGCCGTTCAGATAGATGTTCTCGCGACCGGTCAGCTCGGGATGAAAGCCCGTCCCCACCTCCAGCAGGCTCGCGACGCGCCCTTTCAGGGACACGCGTCCGGTCGTGGGCTCCGTGATGCGGCTCAGGATCTTGAGCAACGTCGACTTTCCCGCCCCGTTGCGCCCGATGATCCCGACGCGCTCCCCCTCCTTCACGTCGAAGGAGAGGTCCGACAAGGCCCAGAACTCCTCCAGGGCGGGGTTCCCCCCTCCTGTTCCCCCGGAAAAAGGATGGCGAATGCGCCGTCCCAGCCCCTTGACCCGATCGACCAGGACATCGCGCAGCGCGATATAACGCTGGGGCGACCTATGCGCCAGCAGATACTTCTTTCCCAATCCCTCGATCTTGATGACCGTGTTCGACATAGGCAATCGTTCCCCTCACCTCAGATAAAATCCGCGAAGAAACGCTCGGTGCGGCGGAAGAACCAGACCCCGCTGACGAACGCGGCGACGGAGACCACCGTCGAGATCAGGAAACCCGGCAGGTAGATCGAGCCCGCCGTCCCCTGGACGCACCACCGAAATCCATCGATCACGCCGACCGTCGGATTGAGGCTGTAGAGCAACCGCCAGCGGTCCGGCACCACGGAGCTGGAGAAACCGACGGGCGAAACGTAAAGGCCGAACTGCACCAGAAACGGGACGATATAGCGGAAGTCCCGGTACTTGACGTTAAGGGCGGAAAGCCAGAACCCCGCCCCCAGGGCGGCCAGAGTGGCCAGCAGAAAGAAAAACGGCATGAAAAGGATCGAAAAGGAGGGGGCGAATCCGTACCACAGCATCAGGAGCCCCAAGAGCGCCAGAGAGATCAGGAAATCCACGGCGCTGACGATGACCGAGCTGGTCGGCACGATCAGGCGCGGAAAGTACACCTTGCTGATCAGGCGCGACTCCGCGATAAGGGAGTTCGAGCTCTCCTGCATGGCGTTGGCGAAGTACTGCCACGGCAGCATCGCGGAGAACACCAAAATGGGATAGGGCACACCCTCGCTGGGCAGCTTGGCCAGCCGGCCGAACACGAGGGTGAACACCACCATGGTCAGAAAGGGGCGGATCACGCTCCAGGCGATGCCGATGATGGTCTGTTTGTAGCGCACCAGGATGTCGCGCCAGGCCAGAAAGTAAAACAACTCCCGATAGCGCAGGAGCTCACGGAAGAAGGCCCCCGTCGTCCGGTTCGGCTCGATGATCAGATCGAAGCCGTCCATGGATTTGTCCGCCATTTAACCTGCATCCCTCACTTGTTCTCGCAGCATTTCGTCCCGTTCGCCCCAGACGAACAGGGACTCCTCGGGACACAAGGTCCCCCGAAGCGTTTCGTATTCCTCCGGGGTCAACACGAGCGCACGGATCTTTCGGGCAATCATCCCCTCCACGATCTCGATCAATCCGCCCAGATACTGGCGATCGACCTCACCGACCAGAACCAGGTCGATGATCCCGCTGTCGATCCCATGCGCGTAGTCCCCCGTGATCAGCGCAAGTCGGACACTCCCCAGACGTTCGACGATCCCCTCCACCACTTGGTCGATCCCCAGCACCTTGCGCACGATGCGCTGCAGCTCCGGAAAGAGAGGGTGCGTCTTGCAGGCCCGAAAGGTGCGTTTTCTCCCCTGCTCGGGGACCTCCTCGAGAAATCCCGCGGAGCACAGACGATTCAGCTCCACGCGCACGGCATTGGTGGACTCCCCGAACTCCTCGGCCAGTCCCCGAAGGTAGGCCGTGACGTCGGGATTCAAGAAAAATTTCAAAAGCAATTTGATGCGGGTCTTGGAGGATATCAACGATTCTATCATCATACGAGTAATTTTATTACTCGTAAATGATCTTGTCAAAGGCTTCGACAAAATATCCATCGGCCAAAACGAGGTAGGTTATAATGGGATTCAAGCTCAATCCGCCGCATAGCGCGAAAGGAGAAACCCACTTTGAACAAATGGAAAAACTTCGTTCCCGGCCTGTTCCTCTCCATCGCCATCGCCGCACTCGCATGGTTTTGCGGCCGCAGGCTGCCCGTCGTCGGCGCCCCGGTTTTCGGCATCCTCTTCGGGATGCTGGTCGCCCTGTGCGGCAGCTTTCCCGTCCTGAAAGAGGGGACGCGCTTCGCCTCCAAAAGGCTGCTTCAGCTCTCCGTCATCCTGCTGGGCTTCGAGATGAACATGAGGAACGTCCTGGCGGTCGGGAGCGAGTCGCTGATGGTCATGGCCTTTACCCTGACGGCGGCGTTCCTCTCCGCCTGGGCCATGCAGAGGGTCCTTCGGCTCGATTCCGTCACCGCCACCCTGATCGGTGTAGGCACCGCGATCTGCGGCGGCTCGGCGATAGCGGCCACGGCCCCCGTGATCGACGCGAAGGACAAGGACATCGCCCACTCCATATCCACCATCTTCCTCTTCAACATCGTGGCGGTCTTCGCCTTTCCCGCGTTCGGACACCTCCTGCAGATGAGCGACCAGGGCTTCGGCATTTGGGCCGGAACGGCGGTCAACGACACCTCCTCCGTTCTCGCGGCGGGGTACGCCTACAGCGATGCGGCCGGGAAACTCGCGACGATCGTCAAGCTGACGCGCACCCTCATGATCATCCCCATCACCTTCGGACTCTCCCTCTACGTCGCCCGCACCCGGAAGGGCACCGCGAACTTCAGCCTCGCCAAGGCCTTCCCCTGGTTCGTCCTGGGATTCGTGGCGGCCTCGCTTCTCCACACGGCGGGGATCGTGAGTCCCGACATCTCCCGTGCCCTGACGCTCTCCGGAAAGTTCCTCATCGTCGCCGCCATGGCCGCCATCGGGCTCAACACCCATCTGGGCAAGCTCCTGGCCAACGGACTGAAACCCATCCTCATGGGCCTGGTCTGCTGGATCAGCCTGGCCGCGACCTCCCTGATCGTCCAGCACTTTCTGAGATTGCTATAGAAAATCCCAGCGACAAAAGTCCCCCGGAAGGAGCTCCTTCCGGGGGACTTTCGCCGCCTTAAAAATTTTTTCTGCGTCTACAGCCCTGCGGCCTTGCGAAGGGCGTCGGCGCGATCCGTCCTCTCCCAGCCCGGCAAGGTGGGAAGGTCGATCCGCCCCATGTGCCCGTAAGCGGCCAACGCCTTGTACTGGGGCTTGCGCAGATCGAGATCGCGGATGATCGCCGCCGGACGAAAATCGAAATGGGAGCGCAGCAGCTCCACGATCTTCTCGTCCCCGATCCTGCCCGTCCCGAAGGTGTTCACGTTCAGGGACACCGGCTCGGCAACGCCGATGGCGTAGGCCACCTGAATCTGGCACTCGTCGGCGATCCCCGCGGCCACGATGTTCTTCGCGGCATAGCGCGTCATGTAGGCTCCGCTGCGGTCCACCTTGGTGGGGTCCTTCCCGGAAAACGCCCCGCCGCCGTGGGGGACCCAGCCGCCGTAGGTATCGACGATGATCTTGCGCCCGGTCAGGCCGGTGTCGGCCATGGGACCGCCCTTGACGAAACGCCCCGTGGGGTTCACGAAAATGCGCGTCTCGGAGTCCATCAAATGGCTCGGCACGATGGGATTGATCACGTTCTCGATGATGTCCGAGCGGATCTCCTTCAGGGTCGCCTCGGGGTGGTGCTGGGCGGAGACCACGATGGTGTCGGCATGGACGGCCTTTCTGCCCTCGTAGCGCAGGGAGACCTGCGTCTTGCCGTCCGGACGAAGATAGGAGATCGTGCCGTCGCGGCGCACCTTGGTGAGCTGGCGCGCCAGGTTGTGAGCGAGGGCGATGGGCATCGGCATGAACTCCTCGGTCTCGTTGCAGGCATAGCCGAACATCATTCCCTGGTCGCCGGCGCCGATCTTCGCGATGTCCTCCTCGGAAAGTTTCTTCTCGCGCACCTCGATGGCATTGTCGACGCCCTGGGCGATATCCCCGGACTGCTCGTCGATGGCCGTCAGGACCGCGCAGGTCTCGCCGTCGAACCCATATTTGGCGCGGGTATAGCCGATGTCCTGGACGATCTCACGCGCCAGCTTGGGAATATCGACGTAGGTGCGGGTCGTGATCTCGCCGGAGACCATCACCAGCCCCGTGGTGCAGAGCACCTCGCAGGCCACGCGCCCGTTGGGATCGTCCTTCAGGATCGCGTCCAGGATGCCGTCCGATATCTGATCCGCCACCTTGTCCGGATGTCCCTCGGTCACGGACTCCGAGGAGAAGATAAACTTTTCCTTGTCTGCCATTGTCCCTTACCTCCTGAAAATATAGCGAAGCTATTTGCGCACGCGTCGGAAAAAATTCGGAGAAAACAGCCCCCCGGCTCCCAAACGGGGGATTGACCGCCATACAAAAGGCACCCTTCCCTCCAAGGAAGAGTGCCTGTCCGCGTCCTGCTCTTCCTCTCATCATCCAGCCTTGCCGGGCTGCTGGTATTGGCACCTGATCTGACAGGTTGCCGGGCTTCATCGGGCCAGTCCCTCCACCTCTCTCGATAAGAGATCGTCTTGTTTTTAGGCCGGCACATTTTGGCCGACACATTATTATAACCTTTTGAAGGGCACCGTCAAGTTATATTTTCGCATTGTGTCGCCGGACTGTGATAATGTCATCCCTTAGCGGGACCGAGAGAATGTCACCCCCTCAGGACAGGAGCCTCTTGGATAATGGAGGCATGAGGAATTCAGGTGACTTGAAATTGCCCGTCAAGCAAGCGCGCAAGGTATTCGTCCTGGA